>JAGQVA010001278.1 GCA_020438265.1 Bacteroidota bacterium | reverse complement strand
AGACAAAAAAATGGTGATTCTGGAAAATAGTGCCCATGCCGGATATGTAGAGGAACAAGAGCTATTCATTCAAACATTCAGAGACTTTGTGAATGGTCTTTAATTATAGCTCCCTTTTGCATGTCAAGGTTCTGCAATTCCAATTATAGCAATAAGGAGGGCATATCATTTTAATCCTTTGTCAAATGTTGTAAGGAGGTTTTTCTTTTCACATCTTAAGTTATCATCCTGAGCTTGACGAAGGGTCTCACCACACTTACAGGCTTTTTTAATTAGCTTATATTCATTGTGCTATGGTGAGATCCTTCTCGATGCTCAGGATGACATTTTTGTACGACAGAGCTCTTAGTGAGCTATTATTAATGAATTATTTGATTCTCTGGATTTTATGAGAAATACCCCTTAAGAAAACTGACTCACAGGCATTCGCCGATCCACCTTCTTCACCAACCCCGAAAGAACTTTCCCCGGACCTGCTTCTACAAACTCCGTAGCACCAGCCGCAATCATCGCCTGCATGGTCTGCGTCCAGCGCACAGGAGAGGTCAACTGTGCAAGAAGATTGGTTTTAATTTCGTCTTTATTTGTGTGAGGCAGAGCCGTTACATTCTGATAAATAGGAATCTGAATATCGTTAAAAGGAGTTTTTTCAATTCCCTCGGCCAGTTCGATACGAGCTGGTTCCATCATGGGAGAATGGAAAGCTCCGTTGACAGACAATTCGATCGCTTTTTTCCCTTGTTCCTGAACCGCAGCGATGGCAGCAGCAATTCCTGATTTGGAACCGGAAATAACCAACTGACCCACAGTATTATAATTCGCAGGAACGACGATATCATCAATGGCTGCACAAACGGCTTCTACTTCCTCATCTGCCATACCCAGAATAGCTGCCATCGTACTCTCCTGAAGATCGCAGGCTTTTTGCATCGCATTAGCGCGAATAGAAACCAGGCGCAGTCCATCTTCAAAACTCAAAGCTCCGGCTACAGCCAAAGCAGAAAATTCTCCTAAAGAGTGTCCGGCAACCATAGCAGCATCTGCCGCGAGGTTATTCACTACTGCCGCAACTACGGAGTGTATATAAATCGCGGGCTGAGTAACGGATGTTTTCTTCAAATCCTCATCCGTTCCCTCAAACATAATGGACTGTATATCAAATCCCAGAATATCATTGGCTTTGGAAAACAGGGCTTTAGCCTCATCAGAAGCTTCATACAGCTCTTTTCCCATTCCGGAAAATTGTGCCCCTTGTCCTGGAAATACTAATGCTTTCATAAATTTTTTCTTTTGGTAGTAGGTAATTTCGTTCTTAGCTTATCGCCAAAATTCTTGCAAAAGTGAATCTTGAGTTAAAGAGGCCGTTAGGTCTCCAAATGTGGGTAGAAAAAGTCATTTTCCTTTTTTTCTCCCGAATTTTTTTTTTTTTTTTTGAAAAATAAGGGAGGGGAATTGAAAAGGCAGGCTTTTCTACCCACATTTTGTACCTACGGCACAAAATTCAAACTTCCTGCTCACAATTCGCGATGCAAATATATATCTAGCAAATAATAAAATGAAAATCTCTCTCAAAGACAAAGTCGTACTCGTCACCGGAGGCAGCCGGGGAATTGGCAAATCCATCGTTGAAATGCTGGCTCAGGCAGAGGCCACCATAGCGGTTCATTATCGGTCCACCAAAGACGCAGCGGAAGCACTGGCTACCAAAGCTGGTCATAATTCCAGAGCCTTTCA
>JAGQVA010001277.1 GCA_020438265.1 Bacteroidota bacterium | reverse complement strand
ATCCTGACTGTCTCCGTCCCGCCATACGCGCGTTCCCCAGTTGAAATCTCCACCAGGCATCTCATCTGCTCCGCAGGCAGCCTCGACCAAAGGCGACTCCTTCAGGCGCGCTTTAAAGGTCTTTAGCGTGGGCAAATAATCCTTCTCCCGGTCCATTCCCTGTGGGCCTCTGAAGGTTACAACCTGCTCCAGCTTGAGTCCCAGATCCTGATTTGAGAGAAAGGTAATCTGATTATAAACAGCAAATGTACCAGCAATCAATACTACCGAAGCTGCAAATTGAATGACAACCAAAACTTTCCGTAAGGAAATTCCAGAGCTGATTTTGTCTACAGTTCCCTTTAGGACCATCACTGGTCTGAATGAAGAAAGTACAAGCGCAGGGTATACGCCTGAGAGAATCGCTCCCACCAGGAACATTCCTCCCAGCATCAGCCAAAACTCCGTGTTCCCATCCTGACTTGCTGTTATATCTTTTCCAAGCATATCAACCACTACCGGCATCATAAAAAAGGTTATCACCAATGCGCCAATGACTGATAAAAGGTTTACGATGACAGATTCAAATAAAAACTGTTTGATCAGTTCACTTCGGCTGGCACCTACGGTTTTTCTGATTCCAACTTCTCTGGCCCTGTAAATGGCCCTGGCTGTTGAAAGATTCATATAGTTCACCCAGGCAATAATCAGGATAATCAGTCCAATCAAACCAAAAAACCAGACTGAACGGGCATTTCCTGTGGGAAAAAACTCATCTTTAAAAGGAGAATGCAGATGAATATCAGAAACCGAGAGCAATCCTGCTTCCCAGCTACGGTTCCTTTCAGCAAGATATTCCCCCCGATAGGCATTAAATACAGACTCCATTTTTTCTTTGAGTTCTGTGGTATCCACATCTGGAATAGTCTGAAAATAAGTCATAAAATTATGCCAGCCCCATCCATCATCTCTGGTGTATTGGCCGTTGGACAACAGTTTTTTAATAGGAACCAAAAAATCGTATTGCAAGTGTGAATTGGGCGGAACATCTGCAAAAATCCCCGTTACGATATAATCATCCCCACCATAACTATCCATCATGGTCAGGGTTTTCCCCATCGGATCGACATTCTCTCCGAAATATTTTTTCACCATTGACTTCGAGAGCAGAATGCTGGTTGGATTGGCAAGAGCAGTTTGGGCATCCCCTTCAATCAAATCTGTGCTAAACATTTCGAGGAAAGTAGAATCCACGCTAAACAAATTCTTTTCAAAATGTTGTATCAAATGACCATCTTCAGATTTGTATTCCAGGCGCTGCTCACTGTAAGAAGGATGTATTCTGAAAACAGACACAATTTCAGGGATTTCCTTTTCCATCAATGGCCCAATCGCATAACCGGTATAGGCAGAACTGGTTTGAAATTTATCATTGACATAATAATTGGAATGCATCCGGTAAAGATTGTCAGAATGCTCCATGAATGATTCGTAGCTATTTTCAAAAGAAACATAGCGCATCAAAATCAAACAGGCAGCCATACCAATGGCCAATCCCAGAATATTGAGGAAGGAAAAACCTTTTTGACGTAAAAGGTTGCGATAAGCGGTAGTAAAATAATTATTTAGCATAGCAGGATGAATCAATGGGTGTTCAATTTCAGAAAGCCCTTTCCAGCGAAAGGGACGAAAAAAGCGAATAACCTGAGCGTAATAACGGCGGCGGGCGGTTTTGACTCCGTGTTTTTCCGCCAT
>JAGQVA010001276.1 GCA_020438265.1 Bacteroidota bacterium | reverse complement strand
TATCCACAACCAACATCGTATGAATCCAGACATCTCCTTCCGGATGCCATTTAGGATTTTGGGGACAATCGATGAGCGCATTCAATTCCGGGAAATGAATAATCCATCCGCTTTCCCGAAGAAATTCAAATCCCAGCGACGGTCTTTCTGTTTTCAGCAATAGTTTACAGAACTCTTCAAAAACCCTCTCTTTGGGTAAATGAACAAATTCATCGACCATGCTTCTGCAAAGTTCAATGGTATGAAGATCCACTGTTTTTCCTTTCCTGGGAAGCAACTGCATAATCCTTAAAACCCTCAAAGGGTCTTCTACGAATGTCGTTTCATCGGTAACTCTAATGATTCCGTTTCGGAGGTCTTCCAGCCCGTTAAAAGGGTCTATAATTTCCCCTGTATGCAAATTTTTATACATAGAGTTAATGGTGAGGTCACGTCTTCGACCTGCCTCCAATGGCGTCATATTGGGATTTAAAGTAACCTGAAAATCCTTATGCCCTACCCCGGTTTTGTTTTCACTTCGGGGAATGGATATATCTATCTCAACTAATTCCCCTTCAATCATCATTCTGGTTTTTAATACCCCGAATGATTTCCCGACAGCGTCAAATGTTAAGTCCAGATCCGTTAATATGCTTTCGATGGCTGTCATATCCAGACGATACACTTCAATGTCCCAATCTTTAATTGGCAAACCCTGAATAGCGTCAATCACCGCTCCACCAACCAGCATAGCAATTCCACCAGATTCTTCAATTTTTGATAAAAATTCTCTCATACGTTTTGTCAAAATTTCCCCATAGAGGTTTGTCTCTATATGGATAGATTCTTTTTTAATGGTTAATAATATGGTGAGGGGTGAAAATATATTTTAACGCGAGTTGGTAGAAAAAGGATATTCTAATTTTGGAGTCTTGTATTTTATCACATAGCTACATAGAAAATAATGGGTTATGTCTAAAAATGGAGAAAACATAGAAGAGATTGTAAGCATTGAGATATGTTCAATTGAGAAGCCCTCTTTTCTTAGTTGATGAAAAATCCGGAAGTCAACATTTTCGTCCGCAATTATTTCCATCATTAAGACGCCTTAGGGATTACGATTGGGTTTTTGATCGCATCAGCAGCAAATGAAAGGCAAGCAAAAATAGCTTCCCGCTTAATGTGTGGATAAGCTTCTTCGAGTTGATCGAAGGACTCGCCCAGGGAAAGTTTTTCCAATATTAGGTCAACAGGAATGCGAGTTCCTTTAATTACAGGTTTGCCAAAGAGGATTTTAGGATTTGACTCTATATATTCTCGCCAATTTATTTCCATTGCTATTCTTTACCTAAATATACGATTTTCTTCTTTTTCTGTATCAGTTGATACCTTGGATTTCCCATAACTAACAAAAAATTCCATTTATCTACTCATTAGATCATAAAATTTCACCTTCCTCATTTATTCCCCATAAACCCATTCACCAAAAAAATCTTCCAAACTTCTTCCCGCTACTTCCTCCATCATTTTCTGAAAGTCTTTCGTTTCGACAGATTTGCCAAAATATTCCTGACTGTAAGCTTTTATGCCCGCCCAGAAAACGTCATCCCCAAGCTCGTCCCTAAGCAAATGCAAAACATAAGCTCCTTTGTAATAGACAATATTTCTATCGTCCCTGGAGGGATTATCCCAATCTGGGAACACCAATGGTTTGTCTTTTCCCCTTTTCACAATATCATCATAAATGCCCTTGTAAA
>JAGQVA010001275.1 GCA_020438265.1 Bacteroidota bacterium | reverse complement strand
GGAGCAACGACTCAGACCATATTTCTCAATTCGACGGGGTTGATTACTGTCGCTGTTACGGATAATAATAATTGTACAACCAAAGATACGATTAGCGTGAATGTGGCTGGTTTGCCAAACGCAGACTTTTTTATCAGCCCCAATGATACCGTTTATGCCTGGGACTTTGACGTGAATTTTATAAACCTGTCTACCAAAGGAAAGTATTTCTGGGAATTTGGGGATGGCGATACCCTGACAGTCAATAATTCTACCAGCCCCAGTCAGAACCACATTTACCCGGATACAGGTACTTATTGTGTTACGCTGATTGTTACAGAAACAGAAAATGACTGCGGCGCAGATACCCTTACCCGGTGTTTCACTTTGCTGAAGTCCGTTACCAGGCTCGAAAACGAACTGATTCCCGGTCTGAGCATATATCCCAATCCGGCTTCTGAATTCGTATCCATTCAGTTTTCCGAGTCTTTACCTGGAAGATGGCGGTATCATTTGATGGATCTGGCTGGAAGGAAGCTTTTCAGCAAAGAGTTAGGTACCCTGTTTCCCAACCAAAAGGAAGATGTTGTCCTGGGAAGTTTGCCCCCTAATGTCTATTTCCTTTTGGTGGAAAATGAACAGATGCGGCAAGTATTTAAAATTGTCAAACAATAAAAACGGAAATCGGCCTCAGCCTTTAGCTCAATGAAAAAAAACCTTCTGATACATACTTTTTCTGAAATTTATCTTCTGTTAGATGGGAAACAGAAAAAAGGGATTTTGCTTCTCTTTTTAGGGATTATGGTCAGTGGCATATTAGACCTCGTGGGTCTGGCTGCTATCTTGGGAGTGATTGGCCTGGCAGTTTCCCCTGAGATTATTTTTGAAAATGAATGGGTAAATGGTGTGTATGAGAGCCTTGGATATACAGATACAACAGGATTCATTATTCTTGTAATATCTGCGATGTTGGTCCTTTTTGTTTTTAAGGTTATCGTTGGGATGGGCATTATTTACCAGCAGAAAACCTATATTTTTGACCTTACCCAGGATATTATCAGGAGAATGTATGTGTATTATTTTAGTAAAAACTATGCATTCGTCAGGAAAATAGATAGCGGAAACCTCATCACCAATATCCATAATATTCCCAGCCATTTTGTGATGGATATTCTTGAACCAGCCACCATGTTGCTTTCCGAAACCTTTGTAGCTCTCAGTATTGTGGTGGTCATTGCAGCAATTGATTTCAAACTACTGGTATTTTTAGGGATTATCATGGGTACAGCCTTTGGACTGATTTACTGGTCGCTCCGAAACCGGGTGTATCAACTCGGGATGAAGAAAAAAGTAATTGCACCTGAAGCAATCAGACTCATCAATGAGTCAATTTTAGGATACATTCCCATCAAACTCTTTGACCGGATTTCCTTTTTTAGCACCAATTATATGAAAGTGCAGAATGAGGAATACACAGTCCGGAAATGGATCTCCTTTTTTAATGAGATTCCTATGAAAATCAATGAAGTCCTGATGGTTTCGGGTATTTTCCTTGTGTTTCTGTATGGACTTTTATTCCTTGATGATCAGGAGAATTTTCTGATTATGATGGGAACGCTTGCCGTATCTGCCTATCGGGTGATGCCTTCCCTAAACCGAATCCTGAAATCTTTGGTCAACATAAAACGCAGTCAATATCTCCTTGATATTCTTTCAGTTTTAAAGGGGTTTTCAATTGAACATGACAAAGAGGTCGA
>JAGQVA010001274.1 GCA_020438265.1 Bacteroidota bacterium | reverse complement strand
AAGCGCCCCTTTCGGATATTCAAGTTCATGTAAACCAGGATTTTAAATATATTATTCCCAGAAATGCAGTAGCTGATTATGATGATGAAGGATATACGCTTAAAGCCAGGATGGCGGATCAATCTTCCTGGCCTGATTGGTTATTCTTTAATAAATTTGAAAGGACATTGATTGGGAAACCTTCTGAGTCAGGAGAATGGGGTATTTTGTTGACAGCTAAGGATCCGCATGGTTCAGAGGTCAGTCAGGAGATCACGCTTTTGGTTGAATAGCGAATATTCATGGAATTTCAATTGAACCGCATTAAAATGGCGGTTCAAAATCTAAACACCTCAGACTCTGTTCGTGCACCCTTCATCAATGTTTCCAATTCCTCGACAATTTCCGGATGTTCTTTCGCCAAATTCATCTCTTCACCAGGATCGTCAGCAATATTGTATAACTCAGTTGTAGTCCCTTCCGGCTTTTTTACATCATAATGAATCAACTTCCAGTCTCCTTTCCGCAGCGCCTGTCGCCCTCCTTTCTCGTGAAATTCCCAGTATAAATATTCATGCTCTGGCTGTTCTTTGCCCAATAGTGTGGGTAAAAAAGATATACCATCAATATTAGCTGGATCTTCAAAACCAGCCACATCTGAAACGGTAGGAAATACATCCCAAAAAGCAGAAGCGTGCCTGGTCGTTGTTCCTGGCTTAATTTTACCATCCCAAACGGCAATCATAGGCACCCGAATTCCCCCTTCATACAGATCTCTTTTATACCCTTTGTAAGGCCCATTTGAATCAAAATAATCAGGATCTGCACCTCCTTCGATATGTGGTCCATTATCTGAGGTGAAAATAATCAGGGTATTGCCGTACACGCCCAATTCTTTGAGTTTGGCGATGAGTTCTCCCACGTGATCGTCAAGTACATTGACCATCGCAGCAAAAGCAGCATGCGATTCTGGTTGTGAACCATAAGGCCCGAGGCGGTAGTTTTCCCCTTCATCGACACCATCGTAATTATTTTCCGGATCAAATTTTCCCCGATATTTTTCCATATAAGTCTCCGGAGCAAATAATTCTGCATGAGGAATAATGGAAGGATAATAAAGGAAAAAAGGCTTTTCGTGGTTTTTATCCAGGAAATTAAGCGCTTCCTGGTGAATCATGTCCGGGCCATATTGCCCTGTTTGAGTGCCTTCATTCCCTGGCAACATAATTTTCTCCTGATTATGCCAAAGATGATAGGGATAATAATTATGACCCATTCGCTGGCAGTTATAACCATAAAATTCGTCAAAACCCTGATTGTTGGGATCGCCTTCAGAACCAGGATAACCAAGGCCCCATTTGCCAAAAGCACCTGTTACATATCCTGCATTTTTCAGTGCTTCAGCAAGCGTGAAAGCATTAGCTGCGAGGGGATGCTGCCCTTCGGGTTGGACTTCTTTATTACCCCGAACAAACGTATGTCCGGTATGTTGCCCGGTCAATAAAGCGGAACGAGAGGGCGCACACACCGTTGCTCCGGAATAATGTTGGGTAAAAAGCATTCCAGCCGCCGCCAATTGGTCAATATTGGGTGTGGAAAAATGTGTTTGGCCGTAACAACTCAGGTCTCCATAACCCAGATCATCGGCCAGAATGTAGACGATATTGGGTTTGGTTGGTTGTTTTGATGTTTCAGGAGAACAGGAAATTAAAACCAGAAAAAATGTTAAAAAAGTGAAGGTATAAAGTCTCATAGGT
>JAGQVA010001273.1 GCA_020438265.1 Bacteroidota bacterium | reverse complement strand
GTAGAGATTGCGGTTTTTGTATTTTTCGGGAACGGTGTTGATATGACCAAAATTGACCATATCCAGTGCTCCTACAGAACCTATATAAGGAACTTTCGTGCGAATGATTGCCCCTAATCTGTCTTCCCCGGCACTCATAATTCCCCCCATTTGCAAATCGCAAACCTCGGTCAGGGTCATGTCAATCACATAAGAAATAAAACCTGAATCAATCAGTTTTTCCATGGAACGCCCACCCGTTCCGGTAGCATGAAAAATCAGACAGTCGTATTCGTTTTCCAATTCCTCACGGATTTGATTCACACAGGGAGTAGTTACCCCAAACATCGTCATACCCAGCGCGGGTTTTTGTACTTTGTATTCGGGCACTTTTTCACGAACCATCCCTGCAATGGCATGAGCAGCATTCGCAAGAATTGTATTCGACACCTGATTAATCCCGGCGATGTCGGTGATGCTATACATCATACAAATATCGGTCGCTCCGACATAAGGGCTCACATTTCCCGAAGCGACAGTTGAAACCATCATTTTGGGCAAACCTACCGGAAGAGCCTGCATGCCTTTCGTGATAAGCGCTGTGCCGCCAGAACCTCCCAGCCCAATTACTCCACCGATATCGTCTCTACTTAACAAAAACTCAACCAACGCATCTGACATCGCTATCACCGCATCTCCCCGACCATCATTATTTTGCAAAAAATCTTTCCGCTTGGGATGAAAATTTGCAATATCCTGAGCAGTAATATCCGCAGCATGCGAATGGGCCAAAGTGCCTACATCAACGAGGACCGTTTTCTGGCCTGTCTCGATGATTCGTTGTCTGACGAAATCCAGTTCGTGAAATTTGGTATCACAGGTACCGATGATATAGATGGAGTGCATGGGCGAGGGTTATTTGCATGATGTATAAAGTTAGGAAAAAGAATGATTTTTTCGCCCTGGGAGTTATGTTAATGTGAATGGAAAGGTTTGTCTTAATGTATATATTGATTTTGTGTAAATCTAAAATTGAATTTTAGATTTACACAATGTTCCGGAGCAATCTATAACTTATAGACTTTTTTTCTCATATTCACCAGCACCTCTTCAATCTCTTCCATATCAGGTTGCTCAGGTAATTCACTTATTTGATAAAGCGCTTCAATCCGAGCCAGTTTTTCCTCAGCCCGTTCAATTAATTCTTCATAAGAAAACTTCCCAGAACGAATTTCCAATAACTCTTCCCGATTAGGGCGTTTAACAATCACCTTACCTTTTTCCAGAATTTCCGCAGCCATATCCAGGAGCCGAAATGTATGCATCATGTTTTTGGCATCGTAATTTTTTCCATGTTTAAGGGTATTTTGATAACGTACATCGTTTCGTTTTTCTACCCATTCCCAATACTCTTTATAGTCCTTGCAATAAGTGGAATAACCTTCTTTGTTAAAGTAAAGCTGAGTAACAGGTGTCATCCCTTTGGGAATGCTACTGAGGCCCATATCATTAGCGGCTTCCTTTTGCATAATTCCTTTAAAATCTGAGTTTTCATCATAATACAGATGATACAGATTTTTCATGTGGGGAATATTTACCAACCCACAATGCTCTTGTTTTCGGTCGTTTTCATTCAACCAATGTAAAAGCGGAACCGATCCATTTCCCTCTACCAGATAACAAAAATGAAGAATGGACTTTCTATCCTCGTCAATAGGATTCAGAATTTTTTTATTTAACCCCCGAGCCTTTTTGATTT
>JAGQVA010001272.1 GCA_020438265.1 Bacteroidota bacterium | reverse complement strand
AACTTTATCATTTTTTTTGCAGATTTAGTTGAAAATACTGTAAGGCATTTTTTTTTTTTTTTTTACTACAACTACTTATACTCGATTTATGAATCGATAATTCACATTAGAACTAACCATTTTATGTCTGTGTTTTGCCTGTAATAATCAATCCCAATCGTTAGAATCTGACCCTTTTTCCAAAAATGTCCGTCCTACTGAAGCACGTACTCCGGAACAGGAAAAGGCGGGTTTTCAGCTACCTCCGGGGTTTGAAATTCAATTATTCGCGTCAGAACCCAATATCGGAAAACCCTTAAATATGGCTTTTGATTCAAAAGGCAGAATGTGGCTCACCCAATCCAATGATTATCCATTTCCCGATTCAAACCTGACGGGTAATGATCAAATTTCTATTTTGGAAGATACCGATGGAGATGGAGTGGCTGATAAATTCACCATTTTCGCCGATTCGTTGAATATTCCGATTGGAATTACAACTGTACCTGATGGAGCCATTGCTTACAGCATTCCTCATATTTACCATTTTATCGATAAGGATGGAGATGATCAGGCAGACCAGCGGAAAGAAATCCTGAGCGGCTTTGAATATAAAGACACGCATGGAATGATCAATAATTTTGTGCGTTCATGGGACGGATGGATTCATGCCGATCATGGTTTTGCCAATAATTCCAAGGTATATGGAATTGGTACAGATACGCTGGCCATGAGTTCAGGGAATACCTTTCGCTTTAAACCAGACGGGAGTCAGGTCGAATTTACCACCACAGGGCGGGTCAATCCTTTTGGTTATGCTTATGATGAATGGGGGTATACCTATTCCGTAGATTGCCATACCAGTCCGGTGTATCAATTGGTTCGTGGAGCCGATTATCCCCATTTTGGAAAACAACCTACCGGAATCGGTTTTGGCCCTGCTTTAATGAAACATGAATATGGAGCCACAGCCCTGGCTGGACTGGATTATTATCTGGCCAATCAGTTTCCTGAAGATTATAGAGAAAGTTTTTTCTATGGAGATGTAGTCAAAAGCAGGGTTTATCGACTGAAAATGAATATGGAAAATGGCACCACCCCTACCCTCACCCAGGAAGATGATTTTATCGTAAGTGCCGACCCCTGGTTCAGGCCGGTAGATGTAAAAATAGGTCCCGATGGAGCTTTATATATCGCAGATTTTTATAACCGCATTATTGGCCATTATGAAGTGCCGCTGGATCATCCAGGTAGAGACAGACACAGTGGCCGTATCTGGCGAATTACCTGGAAAGGCCAATCTGCTCCGGTTGAAGATTTAGCCAATAAATCAATGGAACCACTCATTGGTTATCTGAGTCATCCTAATCTTTCCCTGAGAATGGCTGCAGCAGATCAGATTGTTGATCGTTTTGGAGAATCGGCAGTAGAACCAATAAAAAATACATTAGCTAATTCCGAAACTGAATCCATCTCTTATATTCAAGGTTTATGGATTCTCTTTCGCCTGGATGCTTTATCTGATGATTTGTTAACTGCTGCAATCAATCATTCCGATCCCACAGTAAAAGTACACGCACTTCGGGTAATGTTTGAATTACCTGGCCTGAGTTCGGCTTTGGTATCTTTGGCTCGGGATGCTCTTCAAATTCCCAATCCTCACATTCAACGGCAGCCAACTAAAAAAAAAAAAAAAAATCCTGAAGTAGAGAATATCCCTTTATTATTGAAATTAAGGAAAACCGTTTCTGAAGAGGCAG
>JAGQVA010001271.1 GCA_020438265.1 Bacteroidota bacterium | reverse complement strand
AAATACGTGTATTTCTACCCACGTTTGACCCTTAACAGGGTCTTTAATGCACTTTCTACCCTCCGGCATTTATTCACATTAAATCTCATTCAACCCAACTTTTGCCATGATTGAGAAGTTTATCAAGGAAAATTGTATTTTTAAATCATGGCAAAAGCAAATCTTCAACTCATTCAGGCTCTGCGAAAAACAGCGGAAAACCTCGATCAGGGGAGTAACTATCAGTGGGGCCACATGGGGGCCTGTAATTGTGGCAACCTTGCACAGGAACTTACGGGACTGAGTAAGGCTGAAATTCATACCTATGCGTTGCAATCCAGGCATGGAGACTGGGCCGAGCAGGCGATGGAATATTGCCCTGACAGTGGTTATCCATTAGACTATGTGATTGACCTTTTGCTGGAATCGGGGCTTACCCTTTCCGATTTAAAGCATCTGGAAAGATTGTCCGATGCCAATATTCTCAGAAATTTGCCCGAAGGGAAAAAATATCTTCAGAAAAACAGTCGTAAAGACGTGGTTTTATATTTGAGAACCTGGGCAGATTTGCTTGAAAAGGAACTTCAATCTACTCCAATTGAAAAAGTAACAGCAACTGCCCAGGTTCTGGTCTCCTGATTATTAATTCATAATCAGAGGTTTTCCCAATGTATCGTAAAGATTTTGATCCAGATCTTTTTCCAGTTTTTTCCGGGCTACATGGATGCGATTTTTCACTGTACCAATCGGAATGTCCAAAAACTCCGCAATTTCTTTATAATGATACCCATTGGCATACATTTTTAGCGGGGTTTTATAAGCATAACTCAATTTATCTATCTGCTTCATAATTTCTCCTACTGCTAATTCAGAAACGCCTTCGTTTCGGGCCTTTCTTCCGGTATTGATATGAGCCAGATCGTCCGTCGAGTCAATAAATGTTTTTCGCCTTACCTTTTTCTTGTAATTAGTGATAAAAGTATTGCGCATAATGGTGTACAACCACCCTTTCAAATTTGTACCTTCCTTAAACTTGTCCCTACTGGCAAAAGCCTTTAACAACGTTTCCTGTAATAAATCCTGTGCATCCTGACGATTGCTTGTCAATTTTAACGCATAAGGACGCAATGTTTTCATAAATGAAACTGACTCGGTATTAAAATTTAGTGTCGCCATATTCCAAATGTTTCAGAAATTATTGAAAGTACTTACAAAACGAAAATAGATATCAATTGTTTACCGTACAAGCAGAAATAAATAGACATCTGCTAAATAGACTTATTCTAAATAAGGGCGGGGAAAGATTTTATTCTTATCGGATTTATAACTCACTACTGTACACTTCATACAACCTCCCACAGATGGCATAGATTCCAGAAATAAATCCTATTTCTAAGCGCTTAGATCCGTGAAATCTGTGGCATCTGTGGGAAATATTATAAGTGTAGCTAAAAAGTGTATGGTAGAGAAATGTAAAATTATCCGTTCAATAACTTCCTGCTGAAATATATTAACATAAGCTCCGCAAGAGATGATGATTTATTTTGGAGGCGCTTTTTATCCCTTTCTCAATACTTGAAAGGAAAAAGCCCTTGGTGCATAAAAAATCGCCAGTGCAGATAAAACCATGAGTAATACAAACCCCATTTGTAAACCAAAATACTCTGCCAGCCAGCCGATAATCACTGGTCCAACCAAAAAGCCAGTATATCCCAGTGTTGCTACTGCTGAAATCCCCTGAGAGGGCGTCATCCCTTCTA
>JAGQVA010001270.1 GCA_020438265.1 Bacteroidota bacterium | reverse complement strand
ATTATTAAAAACTACTGATGGAACAACCATTTTCGTCAATGCAACAGATGTTCCTGCATTTGCGGATGTCGATGCTGACGGCGACCTGGATATTTTAACCTTTGATAGTCAGGGTTCTCAGGTAAGATTTTTTGAAAATATAGGAGGTTGTGGAAGTTTGGATTTTATCGTGAATACAAATTGTTGGGGACAATTTGAAGAAGCAGGACAAGACAATGGAATTTTTCTAAATATTGCCTGTAAAAGAAACAACGGCAGCTCTAACCGGCATTCCGGCTCCAGCCTTCTTGCCTTTGATATTGATGGAGACAATGCACAGGAACTGCTCCTCGGAGACCTGAATCACCCCAATATCGTCTATCTTCACAATGGAGGAGATTCTGCTTTTGCTTTGATGGATCAGGTAAACACTTCATTTCCTCCCGGAACCAGTCCTGTTGATATTCGCCAATTCCCGGCGGCTTTTTATATGGACATAAATCAGGATACAAAAAAAGACCTGGTTTTTGCACCCAATGCACCGAATATTTCCCTTAATTCCAATCAGGTTTGGTATTATCAAAATACAGGTAGTTCTGCCAATCAATCATTTACATTGATACAAAAAGATTTTCTGGTTGGAGAAATGATTGATGTCGGAACGGTTTCAAATCCTGTATTTTTCGATTATAATGGGGATGGATTATTAGATTTAGTTGTTGGGAATTATCTGTTTAGAGAATCTGTTAACCAGGAATCTTCAGGTCTTTTTCTATTTGAGAATACAGGCTCCCCTACCCTTCCGGAATACGAATTGGTAAATTCCAATTACCTGGATCTGAAATCTCTGTTTAACCCTGCCATATTTGGCCTTTCTCCGACTTTTGGAGACCTGGACAATGATGGAGACCAGGATATGATTCTTGGAGATGAAAATGGGAACCTTCATTATTTTCAGAATCAGGCAAATCAGCCCAATGCACTGGCTGATTTTATTTTGTTTGCTCCCTTTTTTGCCAGTATCGATGTAGGAGGAAGTGCGACCCCTCAATTAATTGACCTGAACCAGGATGGCCTCCTCGATTTATTAATTGGAGAAAAAAGCGGGAATCTCAATTATTATGAAAACCAGGGAACTTTGGAACAACCTTTTTTCTCAACCGGAAATAATAAGTTTGGGTTTGTGGATGTGCTTCCGGAGTGTTGCACGGGATATAGTGTTCCCTTTTCTTTTGAAAACAATCATGGCGGGATTAATTTGATTGTGGGAAGTGAAGCTGGAGAACTATTTTATTATAGTGATATTAACCAGCATCTCAATGATACTTTTCCTCTTTCTTCTTACCAGTTGGGAGAAATCAATGAAGGAGGTCGTATATCTGTAACAGGTGCGGACCTGAATCAGGACAATAAACTGGATTTCGTCTTTGGAAATCGAAGAGGAGGACTTTCTCTTTACAAATCTGATCTGTACATTGGCATAAATGAAAATAAGGAACACTTTTCTGCATCTGTAAATATTTTTCCCAATCCTTCTATTTCAGGAACCGAAGTTCAGGTTGTGATAACTAAGTCTCATTGGTCCAATCCATCATTTGAACTTTATAGTCTGGATGGAAGATTGCTCAAAAGAATGAAACACAATCATTCATCACAGACTTCCACTCTTTCTTTAGGAAAATTAGCGTCTGGTATTTACCTGTTAAAATTTAACTCTCATGAAAAAATGGTCGGGAGCATGAAAGTTATAGTGCTGTAAGT
>JAGQVA010001269.1 GCA_020438265.1 Bacteroidota bacterium | reverse complement strand
AGGATCAAGCGGGTGATCCATGATGAAGTTTTTTGTACCATTATTCACAAAAAAATCACCGATCACAAAAAAGTCCTGATCAGCCTGAATCTGAAAGATATTGGTCCCATCATTCAGTTCAACATTAATAATCTGACCACCCGTATTATTGGGAATATTGCGAATGTTGAGTGCTACATTGGAAAAGAAACCTGCCCCAAATGCTGCATAACCAGGCGCACCGATTCTAAAATCCGGCCCTCCGGTTGGGTCAGCCGAAAATTTAAGATCGTTAAAACCAAAAATTTCATTGACTCCGAAAATATCCGAGTCATTGGCAACTCTGATATTTCCATTGACCATAAGGCTGGCGTCTGCAGGAACAGAACCGATTCCAATCCCAACTTTTCCTCCTCCGTTACTCAAAAGTACATTTCCAGAGGTATTATTTTGTAAAAACAAGTCTCCGTTATCGGCTACATCTATTTCATTGCCATCGAGTAACATGTGTTGGGTGCCCGCAGTAATTTTCAGCGTTGCGGTAGTGCCATCATTGTCTGCACCATTAATATGAAGACGCGTTTCGGGAACAGTTAAACCAATTCCCACTGAACCCTGAAAGATTGCTCCATCAACAGGCGCGGCTCTGACTCCTGAGTAGCCAGAGCCTACAGACAGATTTCCATTTACATCCAGTTTATTCAGAGGATTGTTTTGATCTACACCCACATTCTGGGCGGAAAGAGTAGCGGCAAACAGAACCGCAAGCAGGAGGATAAAAAATCGATTCATGTATGTTGGTAGTTAAATTATATCTAAAAAACCATTGTCTATAATAGGTTTTCCATTAATGTAATTTAAGGGGATTAGAGCTGCATTCAAACGAATTTTCAGCTTTAATTCTATCGATTTCTTTCTCATCGTATTTCAAATATTTTTCCATTGTCTCATTTTGTTACAATAGGAAAATATATGTATCTTTCCATTCGGTTACATACTAATCATAACATAGAACAATAATGAATTTACTACTCAATGCAGTTAAAAAATCGGTGAAAATTGTCCTGGTTTTTTTATTCATGAATCAATTTGTCGCTTACGGACAAATGTTTCAAAACCCCATTAAGTCGCCCGAAGTTGCGTCAGATAATACCGTAACCTTTCGGATTCTGGCTAAAAAGGCGGAAGAAGTAAAACTGACTGGTAACTGGATGGGATTCGGAGAATCAAAAACCATGGTAAAAGGCGACACCGGTTTATGGACCATTACAGTTGGGCCTTTGGAACCGGAACTTTACGGCTACAGTTTTCAGGTGGATGGGGTAAATACCCTGGACCCGTCCAATAAACACATTAAAAGAGACGGTACTTTCCGGACAGAAAGCGTACTTTATATCCCCGGTGAAGCGTCTGATCTTTACTGGGCTAAAACAGGTCCTAAAGGTACGCTAAGCCAGATTTGGTATGAATCACCTTCCCTCGAACTTACCCGAAGAATGTTTGTTTACACCCCTCCTGGTTATGCTGACAGCAAGCAAAAATATCCGGTTCTCTACTTGCTGCATGGTGGTGGCGGCGATGAAGAAGCCTGGACAGAACTGGGCGTAGCTCCTACGATTATGGACAATCTGATCAATTCAGGTAAAGCAGCTCCCATGATAGTGGTTATGACTAATGGAAATCCCAATCAGGCGGCAGCTTATACAGAAAGTCCCAAACTGGAAGGAGAGTCTGACAGATCAATGAGCATGGCCAATATGAT
>JAGQVA010000125.1 GCA_020438265.1 Bacteroidota bacterium | reverse complement strand
TAATCGTCAAATAACCATTAATTTTTTGAAAAAATTGAAAACTTACCTAAGCACCGTAACACTTCCGGCACGTTGTGTAAGTCTTCCATCTGCATCTATCGCTTGCATGCGGAACACATACACTCCTTCCGGAGCAGGGCGCCCCTTATAAGTTCCATCCCAGGGATTTTCTATCGATTGTGTGGAGAAAATTAATTCTCCCCATCGGTTAAAAATATCCATTTGGAAACTTTGAAAGAAACCACCATTAATGATGAAAAGATCGTTATGCCCATCATTATTCGGCGTAAAAGCGTTGGGAATAAATATGCGCGGATCAAATACGTAACAATCGATATTGGAAAAGGATTCGATTCCACAACCGTTACCCGCTTCAATGGCGCGGATTTGATAACAATATTTTCCCTGATTCAGAGGAGCAGTACCAGTTGTGAAGTTCGATGTGCTACCCAAAGTGGATCCCAGAAGTATTGGGTCGCCAAATTCAGGAATTTCATAAACATCATATCCCGATACACCACTTTCCCAGCCTCGATAACGCTTCCACTTTAACTCAAGGCGATCGTTATTTTCTTCGACCTGAAGGAAAACCGTACAATGTTCTCTTACTGTAATTTCTGCTCCACAACCATCAACCAAAGAAATCATATAACAATAAGAAGCACTACCACTATTAGCTCTAGTATCAGTCCATTCTTCGATTGTTAAATCTGAAATTTCTTCCTGCAGGCTAAAAGATGATTCATTATCTGATCTGCGGTAAATGCGGATTGAAACAATAGAAGTTAAATCCAGATTTACCCAGTTGAGGCTAACGGCACCCGTAGAATCCTCCACGCTTACACGACAGACCTCGAGTTGCTCATCTGAAGTGGTACAAACCTCAGGACTGGGATCTCCGAGGAAAAATTCCGGGCAGTTTTTGGCTGTTTGGAGGCGATAACAGACTTTTTGAGAGCCGACATTAAAGTTGAGGGTATCTATGAAAGAAGTCACAGATGGATCAGAAATGATATCCACCACCGTCCAGGTTGAATTCACCAATCTCGAAAGATAATATCCGGCAAATCCTTCCCGATCAGAACGGGGAATGGGATCCCAGGATATTTCTACTGTATTGGGATCTAATGTACTTACACATTTGGGAGTAGGTGGAATAGCAATAGCTGGTGCCACCTTCACATACAAAGTGTCATAAGTTATGTTGGGGCCCGGACAGTCATTGGCGTCCTTTGCAATGATGATAATCCGATTATCAGGGATGTCGCCTGTCTCGCAGGATGGAGTCCAACATACAGTCCCGATAATGGGAGAAAATCCTGAGGTATCATTAAAGGTTGCACCAAAAGCAGGGTTGAATATCTCACCCTGAACATCAATCTCCAGGTTGTCTTCAGGGACATCCACCCCGTTAATATCAGTAATCGTAAAGGGGAAACACGAATTAATTCCTCTGTAAAAAATCAAGGTGTCCTCGACAAGCTGTGGGGTATTGGGTCTGACTACATCGGGGGGGAAGTTAATAGGACAAGGAATTACATTGATTTGAATATCGCGTTTTACCTCACTGATCAGAAAACCGTTTCTATATTCTTTTACAGTCAGGGAAAATACAAACTGCCCCAGAGAGTTGGGTCTGACAGTCATCAAGCCAGAGTATCTGTTAACAGCCAGCTGAGGGTTACCCCCCATGGGATTGGAAATGGTATATGGGGGGAGGAATGAAACCGGAGCATGTGGCGGCGGAAGCGGGGTAGGAATAGGATCAAGGCGGTCTCCAGCTGTCCAGGGAACAGAGAGCTCATAAGCCAGAGAATCCCCATCAATGTCTGTGGCGCTATGGTCAAACCTGAAGTTTTCATTCAGACAAATATGTGTGGGAAGCTCATTGACAAACTGAGGTGAATTATTGCAAAGATCAGTATTCGGAATAAATGCACTCAACACCATTCCGGAGCCGTCAGGGTTGATAATATTTCGGATAGATCCATTGCGGCAACAACGGGACCAGGTAACGTGATATCCGTTTGGGTTATCAGGAAGGGCGACCGTAACCCGGTATTGAGTAAAGGCATAACAGATATTCTGAGGAGGTGCAACACAACTATCGCTGGAGGAAAGATCCAGAATCACAGAGTCGCGAAAATTTGCCCTTACTTCCTGTACAAATCCCAGCGTAACACCGTCAAAAATTCTGATTCGGATCGTCTGATCAAAGGGCGTATTCCCTACAGGAAACTGAGGCGTTCCTTCACAGTCCTTATACACATTTACTGAAATGATATATCGGTTTAACCCGCTCATGTTCTTCCCTAAGCACTGATAAGTAATATCTCCGCCCACCAGGTGAGCAGAAAAAACCTGATTAAGTCCCGCAATGAGCAGCAGGAAAACCATTAGGAGGGGAGTGCTATGGGAAGATTTCATAATTCTATAATTGGGATGTACTTAATATTCTGTGTAGGATACGGGTATATTCCCTAAATTAGTTGGTTAACAATTTTCTTTTCAATTAACGAAATAGAATGCAAATCCAACATATCGTATCTTACAATCTCTAACAAGGTCAAAAATTTTTCTGGGTTACCTGTAAAGAACTTACATTTACCTTCAATTCACGCAATTGAACGGTATCTCTGATAAATGGAAATGACTGAAGAGTAGAATTATGCGATATTAGCGATGGGGTTATTGTCTCTAAACAGAACTTATTGATTAAGCTGCTAAATATAACCATAAACGATTGTAAATTGTTTTTATTTATTGATTCAAACAGGCCCGGAAAAATTTAATTATTTTTATATGACAGATGCAACCAAATGGATTATGAGAGAACTACCACCTGCCCGGGTAGCAGAATCATTATCCATGCAACTCAGTACTCAACAACCATTTCCCTTGCCTCTGGCTAATATCCTCGCTCAACGAGGGATTGATTCTTATGAAGCAGCACAGCGGTTTTATTCACCTGATCTCGGGCAGATTCACGACCCTTTCCTGATGAAAGATATGGAAAAGGCGGTTGAAAGAATTATTCAGGCGCGTAAAAAAGCCGAAAAAATCCTTCTTTACGGAGATTATGATGTTGATGGAACTTCTGCGGTCAGTTTGCTTACGCTTTTTTTCAGTACCTGGGGATTTACATTTGAGTACTATATCCCGGACCGTTATAAGGAAGGATATGGGCTTTCATACCAGGGAATTGACTATGCAGATCAGAATGATTTCGGGCTGATTATCACGCTGGATTGTGGGATAAAGGCTACTGATAAGGTACAATATGCGGCTGTCAAGGGAATTGATCTGATTATTTGTGATCATCACCAGCCTGGGGAGAAATTACCGGAAGCCCTCGCTGTGCTGGATCCCAAACGAGAGGATTGTGAGTACCCTTATAAAGAATTAACCGGTTGTGGCGTTGGCTTCAAATTGATTCAGGCGCTTTCTGTAAAATTGCCGGAAAATGGCTTCCCGACTCCGGAAGGATTTGAAGATCCCATGCAGGCTTATGCCGATCTCGTTACCTTAAGTATTGCCTGTGATATCGTCCCTATTACAGGTGAAAATCGTGTAATTGCTTTTTATGGATTAAAAAAGCTAAAGACAGACCCTTTACCAGGGATAAAAGTGATTATGGATCAGGATCAAAACAGCCGTGAATGGGGAATTTCTGATCTTGTCTTTTTCGTTGGTCCCCGAATCAATGCAGCAGGTCGATTGGGGGATGCCAAAGGAGCCGTTGAAGTTATGTTGGGAGAAAGTGAAGACCTGATTTCTCTTGCCGATGCCCTGCAAAATTCCAACGATGCACGTAAAGATCTGGATAAACAAATGACGGATGAGGCCCTGATGATGATTGATCGGGATCGACATTATGGCCAAAAATCCACTACCGTTCTCTATAACCCCAAATGGCATAAAGGTGTGATTGGTATTGTGGCTTCCCGGTTAATTGAAAGATACTATCGCCCCACAGTTTTGCTTACTGAATCTGATGGAAAACTTGTCGGTTCGGCCCGAAGTGTGGTTGGGTTTGATCTGTATCAGGCGCTGGAACAATGCAATGATTATTTAATTCAATTTGGAGGGCATAAATATGCGGCCGGATTGACACTCAAGGAGTCAGAGTTCACCAATTTCGCTTTTACTTTTGACCAAATTGTGGGGAGTTCGATTACACCCGAACAAAGAGTTCCTGTCCTGTATATCGATCATTTGCTGAAATTTTCGGAAATTGATGCCCGGTTTATTCGCTTGCTTAATCGTATGGAACCTTTCGGGCCGGGAAACCGAAAACCGGTTTTTATGACAAAACACGTAAAAGTGTTACATACAACTATCATGAAAGAGACTCATGTTCGTTTGGTCCTCCAACACGAAAATATTATGTTGGAAGCAGTTGGTTTTAATCTGGCTGAAAAATTAAGCCAGGTGCCAGCAGAGGGCCATATTGACATTGCCTATCAACCTGTTTTTAATACCTGGAATCAGAATACGAGAATTAACTTAAGATTGAAAGATTTCAGACCTTCGTATGAATAAATATTTGCGCTTTTTTTCGCTTTTACTTGCTTTAGTCTGGGGCATTGATGGAGGCCTGTGGCTCCATGCACAGGTGTTGAACTGGGAGTATGAAGATATTCTCTCAGATACTTACCAATCAGGTGCCCGCCCGGATATGGTGATTGACCCAGCCGGTAATATTCACATTTCATACTGGCAAAAAGAGACTGATCAACTCATGTATGGATTTCGCGCTAAAAATAGTGGAACCTGGACCATTGATAAAGTCTCTCAGAATAATACAGAAGGATACACTTCGGCTATCCTGGTAGATCCTCAGGGATTCGTTCACATTGCTTATGTCGCCAAAATTCTGGATAGCGCCTATCTGGCTTATGCCCAGAATACCAGTGGCCTGTGGAATACTCAGATCATTTCCAATCAGCCTAGTATTGGCGTCTATGGAGCAGATCAGGCTGCCCCGGGTTTTATTCAGCATTCACTGGATATTGCCTTGCAGCCTGATGGAAAACCTGTGATTCTCTTTTTTGATGGAAGGATTAATGCGGTAAGTAACTGTGGAGCGCCTGTATATCAGACTTATTCCAATTATGAACTGGATCTAAATCTGGCATTGAATACGGGTAGCGGAACCTGGAACATCCATCGTTTTGCAGATATCGCTGATGATGAAGGTTCGGGATGTTTACCTGATGGAGACCGGTTTGGCGAATTTTGTAAAATTTTGCCCGGAACAGGCGGGAAATATTATGCCATTACCAATTCCCTCCATAACCACGACCTCCTGTTTTATACTTCTGCACCAGGCAATCTGACAAACTGGACGCTAACGAGAGTGGATTCGTCCCATCGTTATTTTAGTGTCAGAGCTGCTCACTTCAGGGAAGGATTTGACTATATCGACGCAAAGCTGGACAGTGATCATAAGGTTCATCTGGCTTATGGAATTTCAGCACTTTATGGGAATAGCACATCGGAAGCAAATCGTAAAACCTTTTTTTATTCGGCTATAAATCCGGACTCTTTAGGTGCTCCCGGTTATTCCGGATTTCATCGCTTATTTGTCCCTACCAATGTTTATCGGACATATTATTCTATTGCAACGCCCACGCCTGATCATATTTTTCTGACCTATTACAGTGCCAATGCAGGTCGAATCGTTGTTGCTAATTCCTTAAACGGAGGCAATACCTGGGTGCATGATTCTATTATGAAAGTTATCACCAATGCCCAGACCAAAACAGAATATTTTGGAGATTCTTTATTTGTAATGATCTATGATGCCCAGAATGATATGATTCGTCTGGCTTCCCGTTCGCTTTCATCAGCTGTATGGAGATTTGAAAACGCGACGATTTCAGAATCTTCGGGTGTATCATTGGGATCAGAAATCGTCAGAAAAAGTAATGACGATGAGGTGTATCTGGCTTATTCAGAAAGATTATCAGGGCAGGTGTTTTTGGCTTCGAGGATTAACCAGACCTGGACGAAAGAAATAATCTCCCCTCCTGGTATCAAAACCGACAATGCAGATCTGGCTATATATCAGGGAAGCCCGGTGGTTTCCTATCGTGAAGTTGGTTCCGATGCCCTGCAGGTTGCTTTTCGGCAGAATAATGTCTGGAGCATAAACGCGGTTACACTATTGGATGCTCCCCGCGATATGGTGATTGGTGTGAGACAGGACAGTATTTTTCTGGCTTATTTTGACCTGAAAACAGGGGGATTAAAACTGGCCCGGGCTGGAAATGTCAATGGACCCTGGATAACGCAGACTATAGATGCAAGTAGTGCCATTGTCGGACGTAATATTTCTATGACTTTTGATCAGCAGGGAAACCTTCACCTATCCTATGTGGATGTTTTGAATGGACTGCTGAAATATGCGCGAAGATCTGTGAGTGGTCAATGGCAGGTTGAGTCTGCCTCCATTTCTCAACCCTATGTCCCTGCCAATACTTCTATTAAAACCAACAGCAAGGATCTTCCGCTGATTGCCTTTCGCAGTTCGGCTGATAATACCATGGTTTTGGCGGAGAAAGACTCCCTGGGTATCTGGAGTTTTGCCAATATAAAAGGAAGCTTGACCAATTTGGTTGGTGCACCGCTGCGCTTATTGGTAGATGGAAAAGACAAACCCTGGGTGCTCTATAATTTTGTGGATGCACGGGATGAATTGCGGTTGGTGCGTCGGGATAATCAGGGCAATTGGAATTCTGTATCTGTTCTGAATAATCAGGCTGAAATTTCAACAGTCTTTGATTTTCATCTGGTTGAAAATGATTTTTATATTGTCGGAAAGAAAAATCAGATCGAAAACCTGGGGCTGGGGATGCTTTACGCGAAGGAAGGCGTATTTACTAACCTCAATGCAGAGATTGTACAATCTACTTTTGAAATATATCCAAACCCTTCTCAGGGACGAATACAGATATCCTTCTCCCTGAATGGGCCTGAGCCGGTAACCGTTGATGTCTACAACCTTTCCGGCCAGCGTGTACACTCTATTCTTAACCACCAGACATTGACTTCAGGGCTGCATCAATTTGAGGCTACCCCGACCGGTATTTCTCCGGGAATTTATTTAGTAAGGCTCCAGATTGCGGGTTATTCAACCACTAAAAAATGGGTCTTATTACCGTAAATAGTTGATTGTAGATAGGAAGAAGCGATGTCATGGGTGATATCGCTTCTTTTTTTGTAAAAATTAATTAGTTTTAGGCCATGACAAATTTGGTTTTAACTGCTGAAAAGCTGGTCAAAAGATATAAACAACGAGCTGTGGTAAATGGAGTGTCTCTCCATGTAAAGCAGGGGGAGATTGTGGGACTGCTAGGACCCAATGGAGCGGGTAAAACCACAACCTTTTACATGATTGTAGGGCTCATCAGACCGAATGCCGGTAAAATTTTTCTTGATAATCGTGAAATTACTTCTTTGGCGATGTATAAACGTGGTCAGCTGGGAATTGGCTATCTGGCTCAGGAAGCTTCCGTTTTTAGAAGCCTTTCTGTTGAAGACAATATCATGGCCGTTCTCGAAATGGCGACTGATCTTTCTTTAAAGGAAAGACGGGAAAGGGTAGACCAGTTACTGGAAGAATTTAGCATTACCCATATCCGCCAGAGCATGGGGAAAGTTCTCTCAGGAGGAGAAAGACGCAGAACGGAAATTGCCCGTGCGCTGGCCGTGAGTCCCAAGTTTATCTTGCTGGATGAACCGTTTGCGGGAATTGACCCGATTGCGGTGGAGGAAATTCAGCATTTGGTGATGAAACTGGTAGAAAAAAATATCGGAGTACTCATCACCGACCATAATGTGCACGAAACTCTGAATATTACTGATCGGGCTTATCTATTGTATGAAGGAGGATTAAAAATGTCGGGGACTGCTGAAGAACTGGCGGAGAATCCCGAGGCGCGAAGGCTTTATTTAGGAGAAAATTTCCAATTGAATCGCTGATGATATTAATGGTTCATAAGGTCGCGAGCTGGTTTCTCAAACGGAGGGTTGAAGTGATTGAATACTTCATGGAACATCCCTGGGAAGTACAGGAAAAACATTTTCGCGAAATTGTAAAAAAAGGAACTGCTACCAAATGGGGGGAACAGTACGGCTATACCGAAAATATGACACTGGATCAGTTTCGGGAAAATGTCCCCATCAGCAATTATGAACAATTATTTCCTTATATAGACAGGGCTTTCAGAGGAGAGACAGACGTTCTCTGGCCGGGACGAATTCATTGGTTTTCCAAATCATCAGGTACAACCAACGATAAAAGCAAATACATCCCCGTTACTGAAGAATCGTTGGACGCCTGCCATTTCAGAGTAGGGCAAGATGCTCTGGCCCTTTATTTTACGAGCAAACCCGACAGCAAATTATTTACAGGAAAATCGCTGTCAATTGGTGGAAGTCTTTCTCAAAACCCGCATCATAGCGACATCAAATTTGGCGACGTATCGGCAGTTCTCACAGAAAATTTGCCCAAATTCTTTGAAATGGTCCGCACCCCTTCCCGTGAAGTTGCCATGATGGAAAACTGGGAAGAGAAGGTTGTCGCGATGGCTAATGAAGCTGTTCAGGAAGATGTAACCAGCATTGTAGGAGTTCCTACCTGGGCAATGGTCCTGATCAGACATATCTTCGAAACCAGAGGCATAACCTCAGGAAATCTTCTTGAGATCTGGCCCAATCTTGAGCTTTTTTTGCATGGAGGAGTAAGTTTTGAACCCTATCGGGAACAATTCCAGAAGATGATCCCCACCCCCAATATGACCTATGTCGATTGTTATAATGCTTCTGAAGGGTTTTTTGCTGTGCAGAATGAACAGGGTAAATCAGACCTTTTGCTGATGCTGGACTACGGGATTTTCTACGAATTTATCCCTCTGGAAGACCTTGGACAGGATCATCCCCGAACTCATACCATCGATGAAGTAGAAATTGGTCGCAATTATGCCATGGTCATTACTACCAATGGCGGCCTTTGGCGCTATCTGATTGGGGACACAGTCATGTTTACCTCCAAAGCGCCCCACAAAGTCAAAATCACAGGGCGCACCAAGCAGTTTATCAATGCTTTTGGCGAAGAACTCATGGTTGACAATGCAGAGCAGGGAATCACCGAAGCCTGCCACGCAACCGGAGCTGTAATCAAAAACTACACCGTTGCTCCCCTTTACTTTGAAGGCTCAGAGCGTGGAGGCCACGAATGGTTGATTGAATTTCAAAAACATCCCGATTCCATAGAACGTTTCACCGAAACCCTCGACCGCCGCATGCGCGAACTCAACTCCGATTATGACGCCAAGCGCAGGGGAGATTTGGCTTTGGGGATGCCAATTGTGCGGGTTTTACCAGCCTTTACTTTTCATCGCTGGATGAAAAAACGCAATAAGTTGGGCGGGCAGAATAAAGTGCCCAGGCTGGCGAATGATCGGAAGTATGTGGATGATATTTTGGGGATGATTTGAGAGGGTTATTCATAAATAAAAAAAGAGGCTTCCCGAATTTTCGGGAAGCCTCTTTTTTTTTATGCTTCTATCGCATGAGTGTAACATTCCCCGTAAATGTATTCTCACCAATCTTCAACGCATAGAAATAAACTCCCTCAGCAGCCTTATTTCCATCCATATCGAATCCGTCCCAGGTTTTATCCGCAGCGTCTCCGCTAAAGAATGGTTTCCCCCAGCGGTCAAAAATCTCTAATCTGAAAGTTTCCGTGCCGTTATACCTGACCATAAACCCGTCATTTACCCCGTCAGCATTTGGGGTGAAGACGTTTGGAATCATGACTTCAGGAATGACTACCCGATACGGACCATATTCAATGGTCTGCACACAGCCTCTTTCGTCCGCAGCAGTGAGAGTTACGGTATACTCACCTGCCTGAGTGTAGGTATGAACCGGATTCTGCGCGTCTGAACCTTTGCCATCGCCAAAGTCCCAGAACCAGCTGCTGGCATTAATCGAAGAATCGGTAAAGCTCACCGTGGCGTTTGGTAAG
>JAGQVA010001268.1 GCA_020438265.1 Bacteroidota bacterium | reverse complement strand
AATGAAACATCTCCTCTCAGGCAATGGTTTCAACCACCAGATTCACCCCATGAAGCATATCTCCAAAAACTTCAACAAGCAGAATTAGACAGCAGTTCTTTGGGGCAGAAATGGATACAAGCAGCAGAACAATCTCTCCAGGACTCAATCCCCATAGAACTCCCCTTTCTGGCCAGAGGATATTTTTCTTCAGATAAACCACGTGCCCTGACTTATCGGTTTGAAGGCCAAAGAGGTGAGATTCTGAAAATCGAAGTAACAGTGATGGGAGAGCGACAGCCAGAACTGTTTTTTGATCTTTTCCAGCAAGGCTATCGCCCCAACAGCCCTTTTGAACGGGTTGCATCAGCCGACAGTGGTTCATTGACTTTTGAGTATCATATTAATCGCGACCGGCAGTATATGCTGCGAATCCAGCCCGGACTGCTTCAGTCTTTGAGTTATGAGATAAAAATCCACACCAATGCCTCCTTGGCGTTTCCTGTAGAAGGAAAAGATTCAGGGGCTATCCGGAGCTTTTGGGGAGATCGCCGCGACGGCGGTAAAAGATCACACAAGGGCGTGGACATATTCGCCGCAAAAGGTACACCCGCCTTAGCTGCGATTGATGGATATGTTTCAAGGGTAAAAGAAGGTGGTCTTGGTGGAAAGGTCGTGTGGCTTCGCGACGGAAGCAGATCTCAAAGCCTGTATTACGCTCATTTGGATACCCAGATGGTCAGACAGGGGCAATATGTCAAAAAAGGAGATACGCTTGGGCTGGTAGGTAAAACCGGAAACGCTCGCACTACCCCACCCCATTTGCATTTTGGAATTTATCAGTCAAATGTCGGAGCAGTGAACCCTTTTCCGTTTATCCATGCGCAGGATTCGACATTTCAACCCTTGGGCCAGGACACCGTTTGGATTACACAATGGATGAGAACCAGAGAGGCAAACGTCAGTTTTTTTCAAACTAACCAATTGCGCTCAAAAGCCATCAATCAGCTTTTGCAACATACGCCCATCCAGGTCATTAGCATGACTCATCAATGGGCTGAAGTACTAACCTCTCAACACCAAAGGGGTTGGATTCAGGCTCGTTATCTGGAACCAGCAGAAGAGGAGATTGATTTGCTTACATTAGCAAGAGGAACCCGGATTAAAGATTTTGCGGGAAATAACGCAGGTACTTTGTTTGAGTTTTCTGATGAAAATCAGGTTTCTGTTTTGGCTCAGAGTGAGGATTATTATTTTATCCGGACGAATAAGGGGCTCCAGGGGTGGATAAATAGAGGTTCTTGAAAAAGATATACAATTAACAATCAATCAGAGCTTTCAGGTTTTTATGGCAGCAAATAGAAATTAATTGTTATTTGCCGAAGGCATTTAAGCGAATTTGTCACCCTGAGCGTAGTCGAAGGGTCTAAGTACCTGTAAGTGCTTTTCTCAATCACGCAAGTCTATAGGCCCTTCGACTACGCTCAGGGTGACATCATATCGCTTATTAAGCCAATATTTGCGGATTTATAAAAACTGGAAGGGCTAAAAAATTAGGCAAACAGTATATCATTCCTTCGCCCCCACCAATTTCCACATCTTGCACCCCTCCTTCCCCGAAATCGGCTCCACTTCAAAATTCTCCTCAAAATACTTCACATCTCTAGGCTCACAAGCCATCACAGTCATCCCGACAAATGCCTCTTCAGGTTTATCAATTCTGGAAATTTTATATCCCCGGTGGTTATTATTTGTTAATTGATA
>JAGQVA010001267.1 GCA_020438265.1 Bacteroidota bacterium | reverse complement strand
AATCCAGATTACCAGGAAAAACCGCTTCTGGTATAAAATAATGACTTCCCATGATTGAGAAAGAAAGGCTGAAAAAAGCCAAATCAGAGCGAAAAGATACGTTTGTGGAGAAAAAGGCAGGAAGAATAATAAAGGACCGATGAGCATAAATCCCAGGCTTCGGGACCACAGATTATTGCGCCAGTTTTGGGCGATTTTTGCAGGATCTTTACTAAAAAGCCTGAGTAAAAATTCCTTGTTTCCCCATCCCAAAACCTGAATAGCCAGCGTAATCCAGATCAGATAATTGACAAAACTTCCCCAAAGTGATTCATTACTCAGGCGAATAACCATGAGCGAAAGGCCAATATTGATCGCAGGCAAAATCAGGTTCCTGACGCTGTAAATCAGGATTGTCTGGATTTTATTTCTCAATGAGGGTTTGATACTGCTCCACATAAGCACGGGCGGCATCGGTCATATTGGAGACTTCTGCTCTTTGATAATTGGGTTTTTCTCGCAGCAAATCTACTAATTGTTGGTACATTTCTGACTCGTTTTGTGCTACTTTCCACTTTTCACCGCTTTGAGCCGCTCCGACCGGAAAGGAAACTACAGACATACCACTATAAAGCGCTTCCAAAAAGACAAAACCAAAAGATTCAAAGGTGGAAGGATGAAGGAGAATCCGGCTTTGGTTCATATACTGAAACACTTCTTCTCTGGGGAGCATTCCTGTTAACTGAATATGCGATTCCAGCGAAAGATCCTGAATAAGTTTCTGATGATAAGAAGTTAAAGGGCCTTCGCCGATAATTACACAATTCAGATTTGGAAAATCCTGAACCAGTTTTTTGACTATATGAATAAACAGCTGATAATTTTTAAGCGCAATTTGCCCGCCCACTCCCAGGATATCAATCTTCCGCTCCGAAAGATTCAGTGGAGGGAAATTGCCTGGGTGAATTCCCAGTGGAATGATATTGGAGACTGGCTCTCCTGTATTTTTTTCAAAGGTAATTGCGTGAAACCGGGAAACAGCGACCAGTGGAATGGATTGAAAAAAAGGCTTTTTGAGATACACATTGCTCTTTTTGACGTCTTGTCCCATGAGGGTGCACACATGAGGAATATGTAGCCTTTTTTCTGCAATTTTCCCCAAAAGAGCCGTTTCTCCCAACCAGAAACTATGAATGATTGAAACGGGATTTTGTTTGTGAATGGCTTTGATTTTGCGCCAGACTTTGGTCCATGTTCTTAATTTTCCTGGAAAACGAAGGTTTTTCCCTCCGGCAGAATAGACTTCGAGATCGTACCAGTGATAGTTTTTTTCCTGATAAGGATATTGGAAAGTGATGACGGAGATTTTCCATCCGGAATCATCATGGAGTTGCCTGACCAGGCTCTGGATATAGGGAACACAGGTAGTGTCTGATTCATCGTTTGGGAAGCCTGGGGTGAGGATGAGGAGGTGTTGGGGCATAATAATTGGCTTTTGGCTTTTAGCCTTTGGCTTTTGGCTTTTAGCCTTTGGCTGTAGGAAAAGGCCATAAGCTAAAGGCCAAAGGCCAACCGCTAATTCATCCGCTCTACCTCCACCGCCGCATAACTCGCCTGGGGCACCGCTCCCGGTTTTTTTATCTTCACTTTCGCCCGGGAAACCTGCGGCCAGTTTTTGAAAATCAACTGACAAATTTCTTCAGAAGCAGTTTCAATGAGCTGAAATTTCCTTTCCATGACAAAATTTTCCACCAGATTTCCCAGAG
>JAGQVA010001266.1 GCA_020438265.1 Bacteroidota bacterium | reverse complement strand
CCATAAATCGCATATTGCACATTCAGGCCAAAACGCGCACCGGGCTGGTAGGACAATTGCCCCGAACCAATGAGTCTGCGGGTAGTATTGGCTTTGGTGCGGTTGAGATTATCACGCTGAAAACCTGCTGTTCCGGATAAACGAAGGCGATTTTTCAGCAGATTCAGTTGAGGAGCCAGGGTCCATTCTTCCACATCAGTCAGGAAATAATAGGCTCCCATAGACTTATAATCCTTGTCAATGTGTTTGTAACCCAGCCTCAGACCAAAGACTTTTTTCTCTAAAGAAAGACTGCTTTCTACCGCAGACCGAACCGGCGTACTCAACTGAGGGAAAAACCATTCCGAGATCTTATTGATCACAGGAATTTGAGGAATTTCCACCGAATCAGCCGTAATATCACGGGTCAGCGCACTAATTCCTCCTTCCGTTTTCCACTTCAGCCAGGGCGTAAAACTAATCTGAAACCCCAGTCCCAAAGCCAGATTTTTCTGAGGGTTAATGCTATCCAACTCGATGGAAGCAGGGTCATCCTGTGCATAAAGCATACTTAGATCAAAGTAGTTTTTGGTTTTTCCAACACCGAATTTTGCCGCAAAACCCCTTCTGTCATAAGCAGGGATAGGAATGGAAGAAATAAAGGGCTGACTGGGAAGAGGGGTAAACGGAGACTCTGCAATGGCTTTCTGAAACCTTCCGTAGACAAAACCCAGGCGTAAAACTCCGGGATTCAGTTCTGTTCCCACCCCCAAAAATCTTCGCCCAGCCAGCGTATAGGGCGAAAATCTCACCTGATTATACCCCAGGTACACTTTGGCCCATTTGTAATAGGGTGCAATGCCAATCTGGTTAAAAGGTTGTTGAAATTGTTGTTGCTGGTTGGACAATAAAAGATAAAGAGGAATTTGTACCCCATACAGATGGAGGGTAGGGGAGCCGCTGACAGCCCAGTACACAGGCTGCTGGCGGGGATCGATGCCTTGAACGCGGTAGAACTGTGATTGCAGTTGAAAATTACCGGTAAGGCGCAGCGGTTTTTGTTGTCCCAGATTTTCCAGGTTTTGGGCCGGAAGCTGGAAATGACAGAAACCTATCAGAAGACTAATCCAAATTTGAAAAAGGAATTTCCTCTTTTGTCGAAATAGTCTTCCTTTCAAGTTGATGAAAAGGTGAAAATACATTGGGCAGAATGTTGATTTCGTTCAGAACAATACTACGATGCTGATTATCAACAACTTTAATTCTGCCCGTTACAAAAGGTGAACAGGGGTGGTAACAAAAGGTGAACGGGGGTGTAGTTTATTGAAATTCAGGACAATGTACTTGAGAGTTGGCAGGGCATCTCTACAGAAAGCTATTATTACCGATAAATGATTATTACCCCCAATAACCATTGGCTGGTATTGCCCAAAACAGGTAGTTAATCCCCAAATTAACAAACCAGTACATATAATACTTCGCATTACCACCTGTATAAGTATTTGTGTTGAATGATACATTTCCTTGATCTGATAGTATAGGAAGTGGGTAGAAGAAAATTCATATCTTTTCATCTACCCACTTCTTTTTATAATAACATCCACCTATTGTGGAATATTAACTTGTAGCCTTAACCACTAATAACCACTATTCTGCACCAGGAATCCTTCTATATTTGAAGCACCATCAATAGCGCTCTGAGGGATCGGGAACAATCTTTTTGTTACGTCTGAATCCGTCTTTTCTGTCCATGAATCTTCATATTTAC
>JAGQVA010001265.1 GCA_020438265.1 Bacteroidota bacterium | reverse complement strand
AAGCACATCCACCGGATCGGCAGTAGCAGCTTTCAAGGATTGACCACTTACGGTAAGTACAGCAATGAATAATCCTGTCAATCCTGTAATCAGGAAAATAGACAATTCAAGTGGAGCTTTATAGGCAAATCCGGCCAGCCAGTGATCCATTCCGATCCAGGTAACAGGAATGGCAATGGCAAGAGCAATTAATACAAGTCTCATATATTCCCGGGAAAGCATATACAGGATATTGGTAACAGAAGCTCCAAGTACTTTCCGGATTCCGATTTCCCGGGCTCTTTTTTCGGTGGTGTAAGAAGCCAGACCTAACAATCCCAGACAGGCGATGAAAATGGCGAGTCCTGTAAACAGGCTAAAAATTCGCCCCAGATTTTGCTCTGACTGGAAAAGACGGTCAAATCTTTCGTCCAAAAAAGAATAATTAAACGGAACTCCTGGCTCAAATTCTTTCCAGACAGATTCAACGGTTTTGACCTGCTCTTCCAAAACCCCATTCTTAAGCCTGATTGTAATATAATCCTTAAAGATATCGTCGTGGAGATGTTGAATGGCCAGAGGTTTGATTGTATGAGAAAATGATTCAAAGTGAAAATCCTTTACAACACCAATTACGAGCAGACGTGCTTCATCATTAGCGCCTTTATTCAAAGTAATAAAACTGCCCACAGGATCTTCCAAACCCAATGCTTTGACTGCAGCCTGATTGAGAATCACAGCATTACTATCCGTGGTGAAAGATTTCGAAAACCACCTTCCCTGGTTCATTTCCAGTTCCAAAGATTCTCTGAAATATTCGTCAGCCTGATACCAATGAATGCCGATTCCTTCCAAAGCGGATTCCTTTCTCAGATCCCTCATGTGAAAGTTTTTCAAACCGGGAATGCCCGTAGAAAAAGCTACTTCTTTGATACCTGATTCCTGGATAAGTCTTTCCCTGAATCCAGCTCTTTCGTCTGATTCGCCAATTTCCCGGTCATTCTGAATTACAAGTACCTGTTCTTTATCAAAACCCAGTTCTTTCTGCTGGATATAACGAATTTGTTGGATCACTCCCAATGTGGCGATAATCATTCCCATAGAAATAGCAAACTGAAAAACTACCAGGCCATTCCTCATCATGCTCGCTCGCTGGCCTTTGGTGAGTACTTGCTTAAGGGACTGAATAGGTTTGAAAGAGGTGAGATAAAAAGCAGGATAACTTCCCGCCAGTAAACCGATCGCAATTAATACAAGAAATATTCCCAGCAAAAGTGATGGTTGTTCCCATACAGAAATAGAAATTTCCGAACCAGTGAAAATCTGAAAAGATCCCTGAAGCATTTCTACCAGCATCAATGCGATAGCACCAGCAAGAAAGGAAAAGAGCATGGCTTCAGTCAAAAATTGGAGAATCAGACCCGAACGATGCGCACCAAACATTTTCCTTACTCCTACTTCTTTCGCTCTTTTTCCAGCCTGGGCGGTACTTAGATTCATAAAATTGACGCTGGCAATGAGGATGATGAAAAAAGAAATTCCCAAAAACAGATATATGTAGAGGACATTGCCATTCGTCTGCATTTCTCTCAACATATCTGAATGCAGGTGAATGTCTGTCAAGGGCTGAAGGTTAAAACGGAGCACTTCCTCGCCTGTAGTAAAAGCGTGAGGGTCAGATTGAATATAAGGAATCGCGTGTTTTTTTACGATGGTAGCCAAACCTTCTTCAACCTTATCCATATTTCCTTCTTCATTCAGCTTAATG
>JAGQVA010001264.1 GCA_020438265.1 Bacteroidota bacterium | reverse complement strand
ATGACGAACCACTTAGTCAGTTTGCTATTGCAGGAGAAGATCGAAAATTTGTCTGGGCTGATGCGAAAATTGTGGGAAATACAGTAGAGGTATCTTCTGAAAGGGTTCCAGATCCTCAATATGTTCGTTATGCCTGGTCAAATAATCCACTTGGAGCAAATCTCTATAATGGAGCCGGACTGCCCGCATCACCTTTTGAAGCAGGAGAAAGCAAAGAAAACTTATTATGGCACGGCAAAAAAGCAGCGGTAGTTCTTACCTACGACGATGCCCTGGATGTACATCTTGATAATGCTGTCCCTGCTTTGGATGCCCGGGGTTTTACAGGAACCTTCTACCTTACAGCAGCAGTTTCAGGCAGTCGTGACCGTATCAAAGACTGGCAAAGAGCTGCCCGAAATGGTCACGAATTGGGCAACCACACCCTTTACCATCCTTGTGATGCCAGCAAGCCGGGCCGTTCCTGGGTTACTCCTGAGAATGATCTTAGTCAGTATAACACAGCTCAGATTGTACGGGAAATCGAAATGACCAATGTCTTTTTAAAGGCTTTGGACGGAAAAGAAGAAAGAACTTTTGCCTATACCTGTGGAGATACAGACACAGGGGAAGGCTCTTTTATCGATGCAATTAATGATCAGTTTGTAGCCATGCGTGGGGTTAATGGTCAATTGAATACGATTGATAATCTGAATCTGAAAAATGTCTATTGTTATCCTGTAGATAATACCAATGCAGATCAGATGCAGACCTGGGCAGAAAAAGCCAAAGAAGAAAATGCACTGCTTGTGATACTCTTTCACGGTGTAGGAGGAGGCCATAACCTGAATGTAGATCTCGAAGCTCACAATCAGTTTATTCAATATTTAAAAGAAAACGAAAAAGACTTCTGGGTTACAACCATGCTGGAAGCCAGTAAAAATGCTATTCAACAAAGGGAAAAATAAATACTTAATACTACTTTATTCCTTTACCAGTGCCAGATTCAATGAGGCGAATGCCTCGGCTCCAGAGGGGCCAAATGTGGGTAGATAACAAGATTACCGCTTTTTTTCGTGCCGTAGGTACGTAATGTGAACTTACATTTCGTACGGCACGAAAAAAAGAAGCCGAAGCGATTTCTACCCACATTTAGCTCCTACGGAGCCATCCATCTAACGATGGGAAAACTTCATTTCCAGAGTACCAAAGTAACATTAGGATAAGGCCTTTAATAATTTATAATATCAATGTGTCATCCATAAAAATACTCATATAACCTTTTACCTTCTTTCTTCTTTCTTCTTTATCTCGCTATAATCTCTACCTTATGAAAAATCTTCTAATCCTTTCCTTCATTCTTTTTGCCTGTTTCTATGGCTATGCCCAACCTTCAGATGCCTACCGTGACAGCATCAGAAAAGCAACAGCGGCTGACCACGCACAAATGAAAGAGCAATTAGGCATTACCATTCCCAATCGTCCGGGGCCATCGGGAAATCCACAGGCTCCCAATGCTGCCAACAGCGATGAATCCAAAGTGAATCAGTATGTTCTTACTAATCCTTTAATGCTGAAAAATGGAAAACAAGTTAAAACAGCCAAAGACTGGTGGGAAAAAAGACGTCCGGAAATTGTTGAAGATTTTGATAGGGAAATTTATGGAAGAGTTCCAGAAAATGTCCCTGCTGTAACCTGGAAAGTGATTGCGGAAAAAGATACGGTGGTTGGTAATTATCCTATCAGGGAAAAAACACTCGCAGGTGTGGTT
>JAGQVA010001263.1 GCA_020438265.1 Bacteroidota bacterium | reverse complement strand
GATGGTCAAAAATTTCCTCAAAAACCTCCAGGATATAACTGGATTCTTTTTCCACTGCTTCGCGATGGCCATTTTCGGCCAATTGGCTCAAGGCAGCTTTGACGCTATCGGCATTTCTAAAATCTCCATTAAAATGGTAACCGCCGTACACGTCTACTTCGATCAGGTCGCGATTCCCTTGTTTGACCAGCTCCTGCAATAAGGGTGAATCAGAAACCCGCGCTTCAGGAATTCGATTTTTTTCGAGGAAGCGCGGGAGATTGCGGTTGGGATACAGTAAATAACTATACTGGTCCACCCGGTACAAAGCACTCTTTTTCAGCGCTTTGAGTAGTTCAATGGATTCTTCTATCGAGAGGAATTCAGAACTCAACACGGCGACCTGCCCTTCCAGCATTTCGTACAGATAACGAATGCCAGCTTCTTTATCGGTTTTTAATTGGAGCAGGTTGTAAGCGTGGTACAAATGATCTTCTCGTTTATTGGCGCGAATGGTGTGGTCCGCATGGGTCAGCGCGTATTCAAAAAAAGCAGCCACTTCTGACTTGGAGAGAATAGCCATTTTTCCTGAAAATCCGTGATCATATATCTGTTCGCGATAATGACTTCCCGCCATCCCCAGTGCAGCTAAAACCTGATAGCGTTTTTCATCACTGACTTTCTCGCCTTTTCCAGGTGAATGGTTTTTCAGGACTTCAGCCACTTCTCTCAATAAATTTGCGACTTCAACCGATACCATGATCTGTTCGGTTTCGATTTCCTCAAACCATTCCCGGACAAATACAAGAAATTGCCGCAGATAACACAGAGTTACCATAGAAATACCATATCCAACCAGGGCATTATTGGCATCATTCCACTCGGGACGCTGGGTATTCATCCAAACACCTGCTTCGGGTACAAAATTGGAAATTTTCGCCAGAATCGTAACCAGAAGCTTTTCGGTAAGATTGACCTGATAAACCTGATTATCATTTCCCAAAATCAGTTTTCCATCAGCCCCCATTTCCGCGACTCTGCCATCAATCATGTCAGCCAGAGCATAATCATACATAATCGTATCACGGGGGTTCTCCATAATTCCCGTAAATGATTTGATCCGATAAGGGACATTGCTATAGGCGAATATGGGTTCGGTCAATAATTGAGAAAGCAAAGATGGGTGATAGTTCTTCGAAATTTGCAGGAGTTTCAGCAAATAAATCAACTGATGGTCCCCCCAATAACCGATAAAAGCCCACGGATCGTGTGGATCGTGAACTTCCCAGTCAATTCCGTTACGGGTAATGCGGTAAGGATTATAACCGTCAGCGGTGGAGGCGTTGACAAATTTGGCGATAATGCTTTCTACAAATTCCGGATAAGAAATACTCAGTGCTTCCCAGTTTTGGAAAATATCCCGCCAGTTTCCCTGATAATTGAGAATCTGGCTTCCGTCTTGCCTACGGGTTTCGATGGAGAAAAAATTCCACGGCCGGCTGGGGTCGCCATGTCTTCGGCTAAAGGTCAATGGCAAATATTCATAACACAATCTCAGGAGCTGTGGATCATTCTGCTTTCTGGCCACATCAATCAAGATATTGATATCAAACATTTCCGGCAATTCGCTAAAGAATGAGGCGTGCTGGCCGAAAATCGGCTGATTCCAGGACCTGACAAAATCTATCAGGTCTTGTTTACCAATTTGGTATTGATCGGCGTAAATCCCTCCCCGCATTACATTAAACAGCACATTAGCGAAATGTCGGGTTGTACCCA
>JAGQVA010001262.1 GCA_020438265.1 Bacteroidota bacterium | reverse complement strand
ATTACCAATTATGTCATTGGCGCAGATTTTAGTTCCAATGCGATTGCATTGAGTTTGGTGTATCAACTTTAGAAGGCAAATGTTGATGAATTTTTACAAATAACTCACTTTTCTTTCTTACTCTGAGGAGGCCCCCGATCGCTATAGCGTCGGGGGTGACATAGCATGCGCTTTGTAAGTACACGCCGAAATGTTCGGCGTTTTACTAACTGCCAATGGCTGTCATCCCCGGCTACGACCGGGGACCTCCTGTGAGCAAAAGAGTATTACTTTGTGGTTGTTTTGGTTAACAGAAAATCCCACAAAATATTCCCCGTTTTTTAGGCCATCTCCCCAATAAATCGTAATATTCTCCTCTTTTTGGAACCATTGCGCTCTTTATCAATCAGAATTTTTCTATGTCCAACACAATCACGTATCAATATCCGCAAGCTTCGGAATTGATCAGAAAAGGGAGCGCTGAAACACTGTTATTAGCCAAATTCAGTGAAATCTCATCTCAGGATGTGTCTTGTTTTTTCTGGGGGAAACTTACCCAACCGTACCTCACAGCCCGCTGTCTCATGACTTTGTCTCAGGTTGTGCAATCCAGTTTTAACCTTTCTCCCTCACAGATGGCTGCGCTGAAAGATCCTATCGTTACTGCGGGGAATGAAAAAATCCGTTTTGAGGGATTTTCGCAATGCGCGGGTGTCTACGCACGAGTAGATGTTTTGCCCCAGGGCCATGAAGGCGAGTTTCTCGCCCATGGAACGACAAACGTCGATTTCAACCAGCCCATGATCGCTGCTTTGGGAAGCATTCGCAGAAATGAAAACATTCACCTTTCCGTTGGGCCGAAAGAAGTTTCCTTACACAAGGAAGGACAAAAAATCATTGAGCGAAAAGTTCCTCTTCCTGCCAAATGGATAAAGGGCCTGACTACGACACAGCTTTATATGGCTGATTCAGAGGAAGTTTTTCGGTTGAACCGAATACAGGCGCTGCAAGTGTTTCGCAGCATTCCCAAGGGTAATCCCAAAGCTGATTATTACCTGATTATGCGGGGGAATCGTCCTGCGCTTTTACCAGTCAAACAACAAAATGGCGTGTGTATTGGCGGGGTTCACAGGCTAAGATTAATCGAATCTCTCGTTCCTCTGGCTGATGAATTGCGTGTATTCGCTCATAATTCGATGCAATCCACCACCTGGCAATTGTATTTTGGGCCATTGCGTTTTTCGCTTTCCTTATCCCGTGATACCTGGCGGGGATTTTCCGGAGAAGGAGCCGTTTTGGAATCTCTGATTGAAGATGTCCCGGAAGACCTCGTTCAGCGGTTTGATCAGATGAGTTTTGCCAATCAGGAATTTAACCCAACTCTGGTAGCACTACAGGAAGGAATCAGTTTTCCGCAAATGGAAAATCTCTCTGGTCGCTTATCAGCGATGGGCATGTTAGGTTTTGACCTCGACGAAAATTATTTTTTCCACCGTCGTCTTCCCTTTAAACTTTCCCGCATTCTCAGTTTAAATCCCCGCATGAAAAATGCGGAAAAGCTACTCGCTGAAGGAAAAGTAAAAATCATCAGTCAGGAAGCAGAAAGGGTTGAAGCACGAGTAGAGGGAAGTGGTGTACAACATACCGTTTTACTGGAAGGCGAAAAATCACGCTGTACCTGTTTCTGGTACGCCAGGCATCAGGGAGAAAGGGGCGTTTGCAAGCATATTTTGGCTGTAAAAAAGAAGATTCATGGCTAGGGAAATGGAGATTCAGGAA
>JAGQVA010001261.1 GCA_020438265.1 Bacteroidota bacterium | reverse complement strand
GTGATGCCTAGATCCTTCGCGTAGCTCAGGATGACAATCTTACGATTGTGAATATGATAAATAACTTTTGTTACAAAGTATTTAGTCTACCAATATAGCAGATTCTTTATTAAGCTAATAGAATGGGAAGATGAATTGTCAAACTCATCCTATTCCAAAGGCACTCCTTCATAATACCCCACATCCAAATCCTTCCGCGCTTTGACAAAATAGGTAATCTGCCCTACGTGATAGGAAAAATGCTCCACCACATGGATAAGAATCGTTGTCCCGGTCTCATGATACACCTGAACGGGATGTTCTTCCACCAGCATCTGAGGGGTTACCGTTGCTAATACCTTTCTCACATCAACTTCCAACTGATCAAGCAGAGAAATTAATTGAGCTGTGGGTAAAGGCCCATTTTCATCAAACTCCTGCTGGCGTTTCCTTACGTCAGGATGTTTTCCCAATCCTGCAATGATCCATTGTCTTACATTTCCGCAAAGATGCAGGACGAGATTTCCTACGCTGTTACTATTCTCGTTGGGACGAATCCAGACTTCCACTTCATTCAATAAAGCCAGACATTTTTTAATTCGGGGAATGCCTTCCTCAAAAAGCCTCTTTTCTACTTCGCCAATGATTTGTTTAAAAAGCAGGTCGGTAAGCGGATCGTTTTTTTGCATTAATTCAGGGTTAGTTTGGTATCTGAAAGTAATTTAGGTTAAAAAGTAGCTTTTTTGGTAACTATGTATGAAAAATGGTTATTTCTTAAGTGAAAATAAACATCTGGGAAATAAAAATATGATGAAGATCTGAGGTGTGAGAATGGTGAAACTTCCCCCGGATTTTTGTATATTGAATCTCCCTGACAATCTCTGAAAAATGAAACAATTTTTCATATATCTATTTCTGATTTTTAGCTTTTCTTCTTCCCTGCAGGCGAAATTCCAGTCGGGCTTGATAGAAAAAGTAAAGAATTCTGTATTTCCTGTCATTCTTACTTCTGATACGCAAAACGGCTTATATAAAAAAACCGATCATTTCGACGAATCGGGTTATGCAACCAACCCTATGATCCCCGGACCTGATCCGGTTGATGATTATGTTTATCACGGTTCTACGGGTTTTATTTTTCAGTATGAAGGCGAAAACTATGTCATCACCAGCTATGAGGGAAAATTCTTTTCTCCCGACTATCAGGTCAATGCCATTATTGATTATCATTTGTACCAGCTGGAACTGGTAGGTGCCGATCGGTTTTATGATATTTCTGTGCTGAAATTTTCAGATTCTGAGTTATCTGCCAGCCTGACACCGCTCTGTCTGAGTGCTCTTCCCCCTTCTTATCTGGAAAGACCGGTTTTTACAGTAGCAGCTCCACCTAATTATGTGTCTCATTATATTTCTCCCGGGAAAATGGCTACACTTACTTCCGAGACCGAATTATTTACCCATCGGCAGGGGTATATTATTCATTATTCCAGGTTAATTGCCGGTTGCGCCGGAAGCCCGATTATTGATGAACTGGGAGAAGTCGTAGGACTCAATACTCAGTTTTTACTGAAAGGGAAAAAACCTGCGGTTGTTGCTCTTGATAGTTATACGCTAAGAGATCAGCTCAAAAGAATCCTCGTTAACCACGGGAAAATTCCCCGATCGTTTTTGGGAATTGAATTCAGACAAGGCGTGGTAGGGGAGAATGGCAATTCGGAGTTTCCCATGATTGCCGGAATTGTCAGCGGAGGACCATCGGAAAAAATCCTGCGCAACAAAATCAAT
>JAGQVA010001260.1 GCA_020438265.1 Bacteroidota bacterium | reverse complement strand
TGGTAGTTGTGGATGAGGAACATGATTCTTCTTTCAAACAACACGAACCCGCTCCCCGCTATAATGCCAGAGATGTTGCTATTTATTATGGAGCAAAGTATAACATTCCGATAATTTTGGGTTCGGCAACTCCTTCCTTTGAATCCTATCTGAATGCAAAAACCGGAAAATATCATCTGGTTGAATTAAAAAAACGGGCTATCGCTGCCCAAATGCCGGAAATAGACATTGTAGATATGCGGGTTCAGCGGAAGAAAAAGCTGGTAGACGGTGTATTTTCAAAAGTACTGAAAGAGGAAATGCAACTAACTTTGCAGCGCGGGGAGCAAATTATCCTATTCCAAAATCGGCGGGGATTTTCACCCTATTTAATCTGCGAGAGTTGTGGAATCGTGCCCCAATGCATCAATTGTGATATCAGTATGACTTATCACAAATTTAAGGAGCATTTGCGATGTCATTACTGCGGATATACAGATTTTAACATTAATAAATGCAGCCATTGCAGCAATTATTCCATGAAAAGGGCCGGAATTGGAACGGAAAGAATCGAGGAGGAAGTAAAACTGGCTTTTCCCAATAATACAGTCCAGCGCATGGACCTGGATACAACCCGTACCAAAATGGGGTATCACAATATCATCAGTCAGTTTGAAAATAAGCAGATTGACATTCTGGTAGGCACCCAAATGGTTTCCAAAGGGCTGGATTTTGAGAATGTAACCCTGGTGGGAGTGATTAATGCGGATAATCAGTTGAGTTTTCCTGATTTTCGTGCTTATGAAAATGCCTACCACCTTCTCACCCAGGTAAGTGGCAGAGCTGGCCGAAGCAAAAAGAAGGGAAAGGTTATTATACAAACCATGATGCCAGATAATATTGTCCTCAACTCTATCGGAGGAGAATATGAGACCTTCTTTAATCAGGAAATTATTGGGCGTGACAGTTTTGGATATCCTCCCTATGCGCGTCTGCTTAAGATTGAATTTCGCCACAAGGAACGCAATTTTATAGAAGAAGAGGCCCTGAGATTGAGTAATCTTCTTAAACCTATATTTGGCTCAAATCTATTAGGGCCCGATTATGCTCTGATTGCCCGCGTCCGAAATCAATACCGAATGCAGTTTATGATAAAACTGGGTAAAAAAACCTCAGCAGTCAAGCTAAGAGATGCACTGCACGATGCGATTGACAGATATTATCAGGATGCCCCGGTAAAAACATTGAGAATCATTGTAGATGTGGATCCTGTGTAATTTGGATACAATCCTTGCAGGAGACACAAAATTTGTGGTAGGGGACACAAAATTTTGTGTCCCCTACAAGGATTTCCTAATTTTATACCTTTAATTTTTCACACATAATTTATTGTTCTGTTTATGGACGATCCGAAAAAGAATCCCAATCAAATCAACATAGAACTTTCTGCTGAAGTAGCAAGAGGAGTTTATTCTAATCTGGCGATCATCTCACATTCTCACTCTGAGTTTGTCCTTGATTTTGTACAAATTATGTCGGGCACTCCCAAGGCGGAAGTTCGCTCAAGAGTCATTATGACACCCCAAAACGCCAAAAGGCTATTAATGGCGCTCAAAGAAAACCTGGAAAAATTTGAGAAAGCACATGGAGATATTGCTGTCATTGGAGGGGATATTAATCTTCCACCCAATTTTGGTGGACCAGCGGGGTTTGCATGAGAAGTAAAAGTTCAGACCTTGCAGGTTTTTGAAACCTGCAAGGTCTGATACTCACTCCTTAATTACT
>JAGQVA010001259.1 GCA_020438265.1 Bacteroidota bacterium | reverse complement strand
AATTCTCCATCTGCTTTACTGGAAATGACAGAGTCAGATATTTCCTGAAAAGCAGGAGGAGAAATATGATTTACCTTTTTCAGCGCTGAAGAAGAAACTGATTTAATCGCAGCATTCTGCCTGATTGGTAGCAAAACAGTGAAAACAGAGCCTTCCCCGACCTCACTTTCCACAGTAATTTTTCCTTCCATTAACTCAACCAGCTCTTTGGTAAGCGCCAGACCAATTCCGGTGCCTTCTCCTTCTCTTGTATCCGTTTGGTCAACCTGATAAAACCGATCAAAAATCATGGGAAGTTTTTCAGAAGGAATCCCTCTTCCCGTGTCTTTTACCTGAATTTGTAGCTGATTATCAGAAACTGTACTCACTGATACTTTCACGATCCCTTCCTTCGGGGTAAACTTTATCGCGTTGGAAATAAGGTTGGTTTGTATTTGCAGAAGTTTTTCCGGGTCAAAATCCATCATCTGTTCTGAGAGATCTGATTCAAAAACCAGCTCAACAGATCGACTGGCAGCCAGCGACTCGAATGATTGTGTTCCATAACGAAGAAAAGAGATCACATGATCCTGAACGAGGTTCAGATGAAGGCTGCCAAATTCCAGTTTTCGCAGATCGAGGATCTGATTGGTCAGGTTGAGAAGATTATCGACATTGCGCCTGGCGATCATTCCTCCTTTTTCCAGCCACTTATCAGGTTGCTCCATAATCTGATCGATCATTCCCCCAATAACGGTCAGAGGGGTACGAAACTCATGAGAGATATTGGTAAAAAACCGGGATTTGGAATCATCCAGCTCTTTGAGTTTTGCATTGGCCTGATCTAATTTCTCCTTGTCCCTTTGAATAATTTGTTTTTGACGGTATATCAGAAAAATAAAGAATAATGTAACAGCGACGGCGACGAGCAGAAAATAAGAAAAGGTTTGTCGCCTTTTACTTACTTCTTTTTCCAGGGAAATCGCAGCAGCACTATTCAGACTATCTGCAAGGGCCTGACGGGCATAATTTTCAGCATAGACAGCATTAATATTTTCATCTTTATTAAGAGAATCTCTGTAAAAGTAATACATTTCAGCAGCTTCCAAAGCCTCAGCATAATTCCCTTTATGCTTTTGGAGCAAATAGATCATACTAAAAACACTCTCTTTCGTAGCAAGACTGGCATTCGGCAGTAAAATAGCCTGGGCTTCGAGCGCATAATCCTCCGCTTCCTCCCACCGGTTCAGTTGAGAAGTTGCCTTAAACAGAGAATTCAAAACCTGATTAAGTTCTTCATCCTGGTTTTTTCCTCTTAAGAGTGCTGCTGCCCTGGGAAAATATTCAAGTGCCTTTGCATATTCATTTTTGTTAAAGTAAAAATCACCCAGACTTGAGAGAGCATAATACCTGGCAGTTGAGTCTTCTAATCCAATGGAGTAATTATAGGATTTCTCCAGATACATTTCTGTTATGCTATCCTGATGGAGTCTATCTGTTCCAATGGCCATAAAAGAATATAATTGAGATAGTTTTGCACTGTCAGCTTTGGAGTCAAGGTATCCAATAGCCTCTTGCCACAATGTAATGGCTTCTTCCCAATCATTTAAGTTAAAATGGTTAACCCCTATATTAATCAAAGTCTGGGCAATTTCGGCGGAATCCTGCGTTTGTTGAATCAATGCCAGTGCCTGATATAGTAATTTGATAGCTTCTACTCTTTTACCCTGACCGGAAAGCTCAATCCCCTGATTAGCCATTGCAGAAGCTTTGGCACTTATGTATATCA
>JAGQVA010000124.1 GCA_020438265.1 Bacteroidota bacterium | reverse complement strand
AATTCCAGGCGTATCCAGGAATACAAATTTCCCCAAAAGGTCCGCAGGATTTCAGTCAGGGCCCGGTAACCTACACCATTAGCATAGAAGATCTGGGAGAAAAAACATTTGAAGTCATTGCTTCTGATGACCATAACCCTGTATTGAGAGGTTTTTATGCTGATCCGGATATTCTTTATGCAGAAAAAACAGGGAAGTATTATATCTATCCTACCAGTGATGGATTTTACAATTGGTTTGGGTATTATTTTAAAACTTTTTCCTCTGAAAATCTGGTTGACTGGACAGACGAAGGCGTCATTCTGGATTTGAAAAAAGACGTTTCCTGGGCGGACCGCAATGCCTGGGCGCCTTGTATCATTGAGAAAAAGATCAACGGAGAATATAAATACTTCTATTATTTCACTGCTGCGCAAAAGATCGGAGTTGCTTATGCCGATGATCCTGCCGGACCGTTTACAGATAAAGGAGAGGTATTGATTGACTGGAAGCCGGAAGGAATAAAAGGAGGTCAGGAAATTGACCCTGATGTATTTATGGATCCACAAACAGGTAAAACTTATCTCTATTGGGGAAATAACTATATGGCCGCAGCTGAACTAAGTGAAGACATGCTCTCGATCAAAAAAGAAACACTTACACTTCTGACACCCGATAAAACCTACCGTGAAGGAACCTATATCTTTTACAGAAACGGAAAATATTATTTCATGTGGTCAGAGGACGATACCCGCAGTCCCAATTATAAAGTTCGATATGCTTTTATGGCATCTCCCCTTGGTCCTTTGACTATCCCTGAAAACAATATTGTTATTACTCAGGACCCGGAAAAGGAGATATTTGCCACCGGGCATAATTCCGTTCTTCAAATCCCCGGCAAAGATGAATGGTATCTGGTTTATCACCGGTTTACTTACCCTCAGGGAATTACGATGGGACGATATGGAGGATTCCATCGGGAGGTTTGTATTGATAAGCTGGAATTTGATGAAGATGGCGGGGTGATTCAGGTGAAACCTACACTGAAAGGAATTGAAGGGATAGAATAATTGCTTTTGGTGAAATTTATTTTTCCGCAGCCAAAACTGACTTTTTTTATCAGTTTTGGCTGCGGAATATTTTTTTTAACAGCCAAATCGATAATTTTTAGTTACTTTTGGCTATCAAATACTTTTTTGATATGGAAAAAACGATTCTAATCGGGCGAGAAAAAGAGAAAAAAACGCTGCTGGAAATACTTGGTTCAAAAGAATCTGAATTCGTTGCTATTTATGGGAGAAGGAGAGTTGGAAAAACTTTTTTGATTGATGAGGTATACAAAGAACATATTGTCTTTGAGATTTCAGGCTTAAACAAAGGAAATAAACAATTACAGTTAGAAAATTTCACATCTCTTATTAACCAGCGATTAGAAGCTACGGCTAAATTAATCCAAGCACCTCAATCCTGGTTACAAGCATTTTTCATTCTTCAGAAATATCTCGATAAACTACCAACGGGCAAAAAGCATGTTGTTTTTTTTGATGAGCTTCCCTGGCTAGCAAAAGGAAAATCTGATTTCCTGGCCGCTTTGGAAAATTTTTGGAATAGCTGGGCATCTAAAAGAAGGGATATTATTTTGGTTGTATGTGGTTCCGCAGCGTCGTGGATGATTACTAAAATTGTGAAAAGTAGAGGAGGATTACACAATAGAATCACTCGTAGAATCAGGTTAATGCCATTTAATCTGTATGAAACTGAGCTTTATCTGCAAAGCAGAAATATTCAATTGGACCGTTATTCAATTCTGCAAATTTATATGGTAATGGGAGGGATTCCACATTATCTGAAAGAAATCAGACGAGGAAAAAGTGCACCACAGATTATTGATGAAATTTGCTTTTCACAGGATGGGCTCCTTTATGATGAGTTTCTCAATCTTTACGAAGCCTTGTTTTCTCAACCAGAAAAATATATTGATGTAATCAAAGCTCTTGCACAAAAGCCAAAAGGATTAACAAGAAACGAAATTATTGCAAACTGCAATCTTTCTTCCGGAGGAACAACAACTAAAATTCTGGAGAGTCTGGAAGAATCTGGTTTTATCGTTAAGTACTTCCCTATCGGCAAAAACTTAAAACTTTCTATTTATAAACTCAGCGATCCCTATTCTGCCTTCTACTTAAAATTTATCGAAAATAGTAAATCTAAAAGGCCTGGAAGCTGGTTACAAAAATCGGCATCTCCTTCCTGGAGAAGTTGGAGCGGACTGGCTTTTGAGAGACTCTGCCTGGCCCATATTCCCCAAATTAAACATGCTTTGGGAATAAGTGGAGTTTATAGTGAAGAATCTTCATGGAGAAGTCCTGGAAAAGAAGAACAAAAAGGTGCTCAAATAGACCTCATTATTGACCGGGCAGACAATGTGATTAATTTATTTGAAATAAAATTTTCGCAGGGACCCTTTGTAATAAACAAACAATATGCTGAAGATCTACAGAATAAAATATTTGCATTTCGCCAGGACTATTCCTCCCGTAAATCTATCTTCCTGGCTATGATTACGACCTTTGGCTTAGTAGAAAACCAATATAGCACATCCCTTATTCACCAAAGCCTGAAAATGGATGTATTATTTGAAAAATGAGGTTTCCTCTTATGCAGCGTAAGACTATGCCTGTAAATCTATTAGTAATAAAAGCCTTGTTTTTTACTCTCATTTCAAATAAACCAAGCATATTGTCTTCCAGACAACTTATGAAAATTCCCGGCGTTTTTAATTTGATAGTCGGCCCAAAAGTGACGATGATCACTGTTCTTTTCTTAAAAACTTTATAGTTTTCATTTCTTTCCTTAACTCATTATTTAATTATTCATAACATGAATCTATTTCCCAAATTTTTCATTGTTTCTTTACTTTTTGCGGTCGCTTTCTGGGGATGTGATAATACTCCCGTAGATCCAGGTGATGATTTTGTCCAGCTACAATTTAATATTTCTCATCAGGTAGATGATCAGGAACTTGTTTTCGACGATATCAAATACACCAATGAAGCTGGAAATACTTACAGCGTCGTTACCCTTAAGTATTTCATTTCTGATATTACCCTGCACAATTCCGATGGCACTGAGTATATGATCGACGATGAGCACTACGTAGACGCCACTGATCCCACAACATTGACTTATTCTCCCGGTGATTCTATTCCTAACGGTGATTATACCCACGTTTCCTTTATTTTTGGGCTGAATGCAACCAAAAATGTAAATGGATACTTTGTCAATCCTCCTGAGAGTTTTATGGAATGGCCTCCAGCAATGGGACAGGGATATCACTATATGAAACTGGAAGGAAAATACGATTCTGCCGGAGTGGTTACCAAAAACTATAATACCCATACCGGCCCTTCAATGGGAAATCAGTATTTTATTGAAATGACTTTGCCATCTTCCAGTATCAAAGCTGAGGGAACGAATCTTACTGTAGACTTGATGATGAATATTAATAACTGGTATTCAGGTCCGAATTCTTACGATTTTAATACTTACGGACAGGCGATCATGGGTAATCAGGCTGCACAGAAAGTTCTCCAGGAAAATGGAGCTGATGTTTTTTCGGTTACGGAAATACGATAAATTTATCTTATAACTTTTTTACAAGGGGAGAAAACATCTCCCCTTTATTCAGGTTTTAGAAACATGAAAAATCCCCTTCTCTACCTATTATCGTTATTCACTACACTATTTTTATATCAGTGCAACCGGGCCCCAGAGCCTCCTATTCCCGAGCCAGAACCTACACCAACGCCATACGTGATTGAAATTCCTCAAGGATTTCCCGATATGATTATTCCGGATAATAATCCGATGACTGAAGAAGGGATTGCTCTGGGAAGAAAACTATTTTACGATCCCATTTTATCTGCTGACAATACACAATCATGCGGTAGTTGTCATGCCCAGGAACATGGATTTACAGATAATCTGAAAGCTTTTAGCGTGGGAATTGATGGTATCGAAGGAACCCGTAATTCCATGCCTATATTTAACGCTGGCTGGTCTGCATCATTCTTTTGGGATGGAAGAGAGCCCACCCTCGAAGCCCAGGCCTTAAAACCGGTTACCAATCCCATAGAAATGCATAATACCTGGCCTGCTGCCGTAGCCAGTCTCCAGGCCCATCCTGAGTATCCGGATCTTTTCAAAGCAGCCTTTGAAACAGATACCATTACCAAAGATTTGGCGGCAAAAGCCATCGCCCAATTTGAACGAACCATCATTTCGGCCAATTCTCTCTACGATCAGGTGGGTTTGGATGGATTATCTCCTGCTGCGAAAAGAGGATTTGACATATTCTATACCGAAAGAGGGGACTGTTTTCACTGTCATGGAACCAAACTTTTTACAGACAACGATTTCCACAATAACGGATTGGAAGTTCTTTCGCCTGACATTGGTTATGGAGAAATAACCGGTCTGGACAGCGATTTTTTCAAATTTAAAACGCCAAGTTTGAGAAATATTGAATTTACAGCTCCTTATATGCACGACGGAAGATTTCAAACCCTGGAAGAAGTCATTAACCATTACAGCGAAGGCCTGGTTTTTAGCCAGACCATTGATCCATTGATGAAAAATGTTGGTCAGGGAGGAGTTCAACTTACCGCAGACGAGAAACAGGATCTGATTGCCTTCTTAAAAGCATTGTCAGATACTTCTTTTACGAATAATCCCAATTATAGCCAGCCGTAAGTTTAGGAGAGCACTGAGCACGCCGAGAATCCTGGAAAAACCTCAGCGATTTCTGCGAACTCCGCGCGAAATCTTTAATCCTCACATAACAGTGTAATTAATATCCTCACGCTGAGAGCGCTGAGTTCGCAGAGAATATTAAGCAACTTGCCTGACAGGCTCCGGAGCACCCTTAAAATGCTTATATTTCCCTAAAAGGTTGCCAATATGATAGGTAATGGGAATAATCACCTTTTTCACAAAACCAGGAATTTCAGGAATATCATATTCAGATTTATAGCGGGTCATTAAATAGGCTGAATCAAAGTTTTCAGGGCGCCCATCTTTGCCTTTATCCATAGCTGCATACAAAGATTTCAGAAAAAAAGGCAGCGTATTGGGCGGACTGACCCAACCTGTACAGTGAAGCGTTTCTTCGCCAGCACTCCAAAAACGATGCGGGGTACCTTTGTGGAATAAAACAGATTCGCCCGGGCCGGCAAATTTTTCCTCCTCTCCCATAATCTGATAACCCAGTTTCCCGGAAACAACAGTCAGACATTCATCCTGTAGATAATGCGTGTGCATGATAGGCCCACATCCCGGGGCCACAAAATTTTCTACAAGTAATCTCTCCCCTTGTGGTGTTTTTTCAACTCCTTTAAAAATCAGCTTTTCGCCAAATTTGTTTTCAATTGTCAGTGGATAGTTTGTCATGTTGGTAAAAGTTTTAAGTTTCTATTTTCAATATTAGGACAATGTACTAAATATTCCAAATATTTTTAGCACATTGTCCTATATTTCTACAAAAAACCTGTATCTTGCTCAGGAAAATAAATGAAACGTAAAGAAAAAATACTCGAAATAGCCCTTCAGATGTTTAATGAGCGGGGCGTGAGTGAAGTCGGAGTGCGTGAAATTGCCCGGGCTTTATCAATTAGTGTGGGCAATTTATCATATCATTTCCCAAAAAAAGAAGACATTATTCTGGCTCTGGTCAATCGCTTAAGCAGTCAGAATAACCAACACTATCAACATTATCATCTTCAACCTGCTTCACTCAATCATTTTTTACAATTATTGGCTAACATCTTTTCCAACCAGTTTGATCATCGGGGTATTTTGATCGGCAATGCTGAACTCAAGCATATTTATTCCACTATTTTCGATTACCAAATAACCCTTCAGAAACGCGTACAGGGGTTTGAACTGATTTATCAAAACCTTCAAAAAGCCAATCATCTGACCCTTTCAGAAGCTGACCTTCAGCACCTTATCTCCTTGACAACCCTATACGCCAGGTTTTGGCTGCACGAGGCTTTTATTGATCATGTCTCGATGAGCAAAAATTCCCTGATTGAGAAATACATGAAAGTCTGGTCTTATCAATTATCTATTTTCGCGACAGAAGAAGGAAAGGCATCCTTAGGAGAATATTGGGAGAATGTCCATGAATAGCAAAAAATCATTGGCTTTATTGATTTATATCATAATTATCCTGAACTAAATTATCCATATTCATGAAACATATAAGCTGATTTTTTTATCAAAAACGCTTGTTTCATGGAGACGAAAAAAAGCCTGACATACGCAAACAAGCCCCATGAGGACTATCATTCCGGCAAATCATTTTTACTCTCAATCGGTATTAATGAATACCAGAATTTTACTCATCTCAATAATGCCGTCAAAGATGCAGAGGATATTACCCACCTTCTCCAGGAAAAATACGACATCAATGAAGTCATTACCCTCAAAGACAAAGAAGCCACTCACACCCGGATTATATCTACTCTGGACGCCCTGAAAAAGAAAGTCTCTCCAGATGATAAACTCCTTATTTTTTACTCGGGACATGGGCATTTAGACGAAAATAAAAAAGGGTACTGGATTCCCACTGACGCAGAAAAAGATAATACAGCCAATTATATCCGGAATTCTACCATACGGGACTATATGGAAGATATCCCGGCCAAACATACCCTTCTGATTTCAGATTCCTGCTTTTCGGGATCTTTATTTGTTCGTGGAGTAGAGCGTTCTTCTGTCGCAATCTCCGAACTGGAAAAACGAAAATCCCGCTGGGCACTTTGTTCTGGCAGGCATAATGAACAGGTTTTTGATGGAGAACCCGGAACAAATAGTCCTTTTACGGGTAGCATCCTGGATTTACTTCGTACCAATACCCTCCCAAAGCTCAACATTGGCAAATTAGCCGAATCAGTCATGGAAATGACCAGTTCCAATTATCACCAATTACCCGAAGGGAATCCTGTTTTTGGTGTTGGGCATAAAGGAGGACAATATATTTTCCAACTAAAGGAAAATGAAACCGAAGACTGGGAAAAATGCCGGGAGGAAAACACATTGGATGCCTATCGGCAATTCATCCAGCAATATCCGGAGGGGAATTATTATGAAGAAGCGGACAGGCAGGTAAAAATATTAGAAGAGGAATCTTTGTGGAAAAAAGCAACCCAAATTCATACGATGGGTGCCTATGACGATTACCTGGAAAAGTATCTGAACGGAAAATACAGCGAAGAAGCGCAGAATAAAATTAACCACCTTCAGGAGGAAGAAGACTGGTCAATCGCAAAACGAAAGAACGACATCCCTTCCTACAGACAATATGTCCGCAAATATCCCAAAGGTAAAAATGCTCAAACTGCCCTGGATCAAATTCATCGGATCAGAGAAGATAGAAGGCAGAAAAAGGCAATTGAAGAGCAACTAAGTGAAACAGAGCCCAAACCAGTCGAAAGGCCGAGAGAAGAGATCATTGATCCTTTTGAAGAAGGCTGGAAACGTTTACAAAAAAATCTCTCCCATCCGGATTTAACTGCCCAAAGTAAAGTTGATCTGATGGAAGAATATCTAATAGAATTTCCTGACAGTCCTCATAGCATAACAGTCAAAAAAGAGCATGATCTGATTTTGCTCAATATGACTAACAAGAAGAAGGTTCTTCCTTCCTTTTTGAAATTTTTTGTAAAACCCAAACCAGGATAAAACATGGCAACAACCGATAAAACCATCTGGGTACTATATGCCAACGATAGTCAGGACGATCTCACCCGATTAAAAGAAACATTTAACTCAGATCCACAAAGCGAAAATTTTCGATTTCTCGCCCGGGAAATCAATCATCAAAATATTATTTCAACACTGTCCCAAATGCCCAATGCGGATATCGTCGTCCTTCTGGTAAGTGAAGGATTTCTGCCGTTCAGGGATGAAATTGTCAAAGAAATAGGAGCACGAAAGCCGGATTTACTCATATCTGAAGTGCTGACACAGGTATCCAGCTTTCATTATAAAGCAGTCACCCTTCCCCAGGGAAATCTGACACCGATCAGAGACTGGGAGGAACCCCAACAGGGATGGGAGCAGGTAGTGGCTGAAATTATTGAAAGAACGCCGGAACCCATGCCTGCAGTTCAGATCAGAAACTGGGTATGGATGTTTTTGGCAATTTTCGGGTTATTTATGCTGGCAATGGCTTATTGGATATATCAAAACAGAAAGATAGATCCTCCTAAAAAACAATTTGCAACCATTCAGTTTCAGCAAACCCAATTTAATTTAGGCGAAAAAAAGGCAGATCAACTGGTTAGCCAGGTTATACCTTTTACAAACACAGGCAAAGTATCACTGAAAATCAGCACTGTTAAAACCCCCTGGAAAACAGAGTCTCTGGCTTATCCGCACACTGAAATTCTTCCCGGTCAGTCGGGAAAAATTGTCGTCACCTTCACCAGTAATGTTTTAAAGAGTACAGAACCTCTTGAGATGATGGTTTTTGCCAATACCAACCCGGCAAGTCATCTAATAACCCTGGATGGCGATCTCAGAATTGAACCACAAGTGATTACCATTGTTTCGCCGCTCGAATCTACACACAGATTTAGCGGAGATAATCTTTTTGTCCATGTTTCCGGAGGAGAACCACCATATAAAATCAGCCTTCAGAAAAATTTTAGGACAAAAGATTCCAAAACACTTGGCCAGGCGGGCCAGACGACCTTTAATCTTGCTCCGCTAAGAAGTGATCCGGGGACATATCAACTTATTGTCTCGGACAATAACAACAGGTCAAGCAGTAATAATATCACCATTGATCCTCCCAGAGTTATCTCAAGTACCATCACAGACCCCAGAGACCGAAAAAGATATGAGACCATCAAAATAGGTTCTCAAACCTGGATGAAGAGCAATCTCGGCTATGAATCTTCTTCCAGTTGGTGGTATAAATGGGACAGAGGTACTTTTGATCCCATACCGTACGGCAGGTTATACACTTACCAGGAGGCGTTATCTATCTGTAAAGGATTAGGAACAGGATGGCGTTTACCTACCGAACAAGACTGGAGAAATCTCTTTAGTGCCTTAAACGCCAGTAATTCTGAATACATATACAAAGTCAGGACCTTAAATATTCAATTCGGAGGCTTTCGTGATTCTCAGGGAAGATTTGACGGGCTGGCTTTTGGGGCTTTCTTCTGGAGTCAAACCAGAGTCAACTCCAACCCATCACAAATCTGGATTGCCGAATTTGACGACACCCAGAGAAATGCCTTTTTAAGAGGAGAAGCAAAAACCTATGCCTTATCCTGTAGATGTGTCAAAGATTAAATTTTTCATAAAAACAACCAAAACTCCTAGCAGTTCCCCATTTTCCATTTTTTTTAACCCATAATTTTTCATCATGAAAAGTACAGTATTGGCTATTATATGCTTTTTCATTGCTATTACAGGAGATTTGTATGCCCAAAAACAAATATTGAAACCTCTTATGTATAAACCTGACATCAAGGTTTATCTGTGAAATCCGTGTTATCTGTGGGAAGCTTTTCAAAAGTGTACGGCAGTGAGGTTGGCTATCAAATTCTCTATGCTTCTGTGTTTAGCTTTCATGTTTTCCTCTGCGAATTCGTTTTCCCATCATTTTCCTTTCATTCCTTTACCCAACCCTGATTCTCTTTCTGAGGATTATCCCCCTTTTTTATGTAAACTTGCTTAAACTACTATTCACCAAACAACTTGCAAAGATGCGTCTTAGCGGAATTACTCTTAAAAGCTGGCTGTTTATTTCTATCCTTGGGCTGGCTGCTTTTAGCATATTTTCTTCCGGTTGCGGACCGACCTCTCCCATTGTCATTGAACCCGGATCTCATATCGTGCTGATTGGCAACAACCTGGGTTCCCGGATGATGAACTACGGGTATTTTGAAACAGAAGTCCAGCTCCGATATCCCGATAGCAAACTTTTTATCCGCAATATGTGTGATGGAGGGGATACTCCCGGCTTCAGGCCTCATTCGGGCAGAGTTTCTCCCTGGGCCTTTCCTGGTGCGGAACAATTTCAGGACGAACTGGCGCATAAATCAGGAAGCGAAGGCTTTTTTGAAACGCCTGACGAGTGGCTTACCCGTCTGGAAGCTGATATTATTTTAGCCTTT
>JAGQVA010001258.1 GCA_020438265.1 Bacteroidota bacterium | reverse complement strand
CTCATTGGGGTTCGTTTTTTCCCTTTAAACGAAAATTGAGGATATTTTGCTGCATGACAGGCATTACAGGGACGATGCAGGGACGCAAAATTTTGCGTCCCTGCATCGTCCAAAAATCAATCACTCCATCCAGTAATCCACCACCAACACATCCTCCACATGAGGCCCAACCACCCCACCAAATGCTTTGTGGTCAGGATGGGGAAGATAAGTTGCCCGATCCTCTTCGCTGTCAAAAGTGAGAAAATAACAATGGGTAAATCCTTTGTCTTTGCCTTCAGGGCTATTATTAATTCCCCATTCAAAATCGCGAATCTGTGGAATTTTGGAAGGAAGGGCAGCAAAAGCTTCTTCTACCTTTGCGATGTCTTCATCCGTGGTTCCTTCCTTAAATTTAAAGAGAACCACATGGCGCAATCTTTTTTGAGGAGTCATATCTTCTGCTTTTGTGGATTCGACAAATTGATTTTCAGAAGAATCTTCGGACTTTTTTTCTCCACAACCAAAAAGGAAAATGATACTAAGGCTAAAAAGTAAAAAATTTCTCATCGAATAAGTTTTTTATAGCGTATGTAGTGAGTTCAAAAAAACGTAAAATTTGACTAAATGTGAATAAAACAAGGTTTTCCACATACTTACCCACACAATATCCACAAATTATTCACATTTTGATAAAATAAAATGAAGTTATACACAGGAATATTAAAAATAGTGGATTGTTCTATCGGTCAAAGCTGTATATTTGTGATGTCCAAAGAATAGAAACTATGGGAAAAATTATTTGTCTCGCAAATCAAAAAGGGGGAGTCGGTAAGACTACCACCGCCATCAATCTCGCGGCCAGTCTTGCCACATTGGAGTATAAAACCCTTTTGGTAGACACCGACCCGCAGGCCAATGCTTCCAGTGGTGTGGGCATTGAACTGACTGAAGTGGAAGATAGCATTTATAGCTGTATGCTGGAGTATCTTCCCGACGTGGAAGAAAGTGATGAAGAGCCTGTTGCCGCTAAAGATATTATTCTGGAAACAGAATTTCCCAATCTTTATCTTCTTCCTTCCAATGATGATCTTGCGGGAGCAGAAGTAGAGATTGTCGATGAAACGGGTCGTGAATTTCTGATGAAAAAAGCCCTGGAAGAAGTCGTTGACGATTTTGACTTTATCATTCTGGATTGTTCGCCTTCATTGGGTCTTTTGACCATCAACTCCCTGACTGCGGCTGATTCTGTGATTATTCCGGTACAGTGTGAATATTTCGCATTGGAAGGATTGGCAAAATTGCTTAACACGATCCGTTTGGTTCAGCAAGGCCTGAATCCCAATCTGGAAATTGAAGGAATTCTCCTAACCATGTACGACCGTCGTCTGAACCTTTCCAATCTGGTGATTGAAGATGTACACAAGCATTTCCAGCACCTGGTTTTTGAAACCGTTGTACATCGTAATACACGACTCAGTGAAGCCCCTTCTTTTGGTATGCCTGTTCTGGCGTTCGATGCAAAAAGTAAAGGAGCCGTTAATTATATGAATCTGGCTAAGGAAATTCTTAAGAAGAATGAAATGCCACTGACGAAAGCTAAGGCGGTGGCCAGAGGGTAAGCTTAATAAGATAATATTTTTTAGACCTTCCAGGTTTTGGAAACCTGGAAGGTCTTTTTTTTATATATTAGTTATTGAGCAACAATACAGAGAATGATCTTTTTCATCTGAGGTTCAGTTATAATGCCAGACAATTTATCTCCTATTTATGTGAATCCTGGAAGTAGA
>JAGQVA010001257.1 GCA_020438265.1 Bacteroidota bacterium | reverse complement strand
ATTCAATCTGCCTCTGGCAGGAGGAACTGTGGGACTCTTATTCTTATTGATTATCCTGGCAGGCTATGTGAATCTTCGCGAAAATTCGGTTTCTAATACAATAAAAGAAATCCCTTTCTCTCCTGAAACCTATACCATTCCAACTGACCCGGCAGCTTTTCAAACCCTTTCCCTGCAAATAGATTTTAAAGGTCAACAAAAACTCGAACGCAAAAAGAGAGAAGCAATTGAAATGGGCGTTCACATGGCTTCAGAGGACGATTGGGTAAGTGCCGTTTATACGGAGGGCGAAAATCTGGTTCCCGTCAACCTGCGCTTAAAAGGAGATTGGCTCGATCATATCAAAGGAAAAAAACAGTCTTTTAGAATCAAGGTCAAACAGGCAAATACATGGAATCGCCTGAAGACTTTTTCCGTTCAGACTCCCGTTGCCCGGGATTATCTGAGCGAATGGGTTTTCCATCAAATTCTTTATCGCGAAGGCCTACTGACCACCCGCTATGATTTTATCAAGCTCAATATCAACGGGAAGGCTAAAGGAGTTTATGCTTATGAAGAGCATTTTGAGAAAATTCTCCCCGAATTTAATCATCGCCGGGAAGGTCCTATTGTCAAGTTTTCCGAGACGGGCGTTTGGCAGGCAAGGGCGAAAGATTTAGAATCAAAAGCCAGTGTTGGAACAACCGAAGGAGGTTTTGCCTCTTTTGAAGGCGCTGACATTGAGGCATTTTCAGATAAAAAAATTGCTCAAACTCCTCATCTTACTCAGCAATTTGAAACGGCCCAGAACCTGATGCATGCATATAAATATGGGTTGAAATCTGCCAGTGAAATTTTCGATCTCGATAAAATGGCGCGTTATTATGCATTGCTCGATATTACCAGAGCGTATCATGGTTTAATCTGGCATAATCAGCGGTTTTATTTTAATCCGGTCATTCAAAAACTCGAACCCATTGCTTTTGATGGGTATACCATGGACGGGGAAATGAACTGGATTAATAAGCCACTTATCGGGCATCAGATAAACCACAAAGCGGGTTTTTTTCTGGGAGATCTGATTTTTAACCTGATGTTTGACCCGGCGTTTTCCGAAACTTACGCTCGTTATCTGTATCATTATTCCGATACGACAGTCATTCGGGAAATCCTCAATGACCTCGAAGCAGGGATTGATCAGCGGGAAGCCTTTCTGAAAGCAGATTATCCCAAATATTCCTATAATCGCGATCACCTGATTAAAAGTGCTGCTAATATCCGCAATCTGATTATGCCGCTGGAGGGTACAGCAATCAGTGTCAGAACCCAATCAGCAAATAAAGATCGTCTCGAACTAAGGATTTCCAATCGTCATGCCCTGGCTTTAAAAGTTATTGGTTCAGGCTTAAAAGAGAATGTAGTTGCAGACACCCTGAAGGAACCAATCATGCTGCTGGCCTTTGATCCTACTCAGCCGCCTCAGTTTGTTCCAATGGCAGCCCCCAAAGAGCATAAATTTGTATTCTATCAGTTGCCGGGGTTTGATTCCCTTTTCGCAGCCCCAATAGCTCCCTGGAAAGTAGCTTCTACTTTTGTTCCGGCCCAGGACCTCTTTGAAGGGGATTCTCTTGCTTCCAATGAAATCTTTGAGGTGAGAGGTAGTGAGATCTATGTTAAGTCAGGCAAACATCGGGTTACCAGGCCAATCATTATTCCTGAAGGTTACCTGGTGCGTATGTCTGCTGGCGTGGAACTGGATTTTGTTCAGAAAGCAGGATTCATTTCCAAATC
>JAGQVA010001256.1 GCA_020438265.1 Bacteroidota bacterium | reverse complement strand
TGGGGGGCAGATGTATCACTGTATGAAGCAAATGTAGGGAATGGATATTCGATTCATGAAGGATTTCACAACATCAGTGGCAGCTATTTTACCAATCTGAAAAAACATCGCTTTTCCGTCAATGGTGGGAGAAATTTCTTTGGGGGTTCTTTTGGTGAAAAAGATATTCGCGAAAAAACCTTTCATCCTAAAGTCCAGGGATTTGGAGGTTTGGGTTATGACTGGTCTGGAAAAAAACTGCGTCTAAGCGTAAAAAGCGAATATTTTGATGAATTACTGATCCGCAAAGGAAGTCCGGCCGGGGCTTATATTCCACGTGCTTTGGACGAAAATTACCAAACGATCAGGATGAATCAACGGCTTACCGGACAGTATCAGATTGGACTCAGAACCAGTATAAAAGGTAATCTGGCTTACAGTACTTATCGCCGTGAAAAATCGGTTTATTCCGTAGATCTTACCAATGGAGCACAAACCAGAGTTGCAGCACAAGATAATCTTGATGGTTTTAACGCCTGGGCATCAAGGGCTACCCTTTCCAGTGAATTGGCCAGTTTCCCTCTTTCATGGCAGTTGGGTTATGATGTAAATCTGGAGTCTGCGTCTGGAGGAAAAATTCTCTCCGGAACTCAATATGGGAATGATCTGGCTGTTTTTTCGAGTGCAGAATATAGGCCTTTCGATAAGCTTACCTTTCGGCCAGGTGTGCGATTTTCCTATAATTCCCTTTACCGGGCTCCTGTTAGCCCATCTTTACACATCAAATTATCTCCGGTTAGTTCTACCCAAATCAGGCTGAGTTATGCCCGTGGTTTTCGTGCGCCAAGCCTGAAGGAGTTATTTTTTGAGTTTATCGACGTGAATCATCATATCGTCGGAAACCCGGATTTGAAAGCAGAATATTCACACAATTTTCAGCTTTCAGGAAACTGGAAAAAGTTGGTGGGGAATCAGTTGCTGCGAATGGAAATTGCCGGATTTTATAATGAAATACGGAATAAAATCGACCTGGCTTTGGTTGGGCAATCTACCACTTCTGCTTCCTATTTTAATATTGATCAGGCAAGGGTTACGGGTTTGCAAACTAAATTTACCTACCAACGCGAACAATTCAAGATCAGTCTGGGAGGAGCATTATTAGGAAGAGAGAATAGTTTGGGAAATGGTTCTGATACCGAGTTTTCCAACTTCAATTTCTCCCACAATTTTCAAAGTAATCTTAATTGGACAATCTTTAAAACCGGTTTCTCTGTAAATGTATTCTACAAATACACAGGAGCAATCCAGGGATTCAGAACCGTTGCCAACGAAACGGAAATTGACCTTGAACCCACCCGAATCAGCGCTTATCATATAGCTGATATTTCCCTGCGCAAGAGTTGGTGGGGGAAAAAGCTGAACTCATCAATTGGAGTGAAAAACCTCTTTAATGTATCACAAATCGCGGCCAATACCAGTGGAGGAGCACATAGTGGAGATAGTGGTTCTGCTTTAATTGCCTTTGGGCGCAACTTTTTTGTACAGTTAGGTCTTAACCTGGGAAAAGAAAAATAGGAAAATGAAATATCCGTTTTTTATAGTCTTTATTATTGTCTTTGCGCTTACATCTTGCTTTAGAGAAGATGCCCTCCTTCCTCCCTATCAACCTGACCCGGAAATAAAACAAATAATTATTCCTATGGCAGAGGAAGACGATATTGTCGGGGTCGTATTTAAAAATCAGGTTTTCTTTGAATTTGAGACGGGTCTGACCCATACTGTCAAAAGGGATA
>JAGQVA010001255.1 GCA_020438265.1 Bacteroidota bacterium | reverse complement strand
CCTTGTCCTCCTGTAACCGAAACAGTGGCAGAACCATCTGCATTTCCGGCACAGGTAACATCCATGATATTATCATCATCCAAAACCAGTGGAGCTGGTTCAGTTAAGACAATTGCCTCAACGGTCGCACATCCCAAAGCATCAGTAACAGTAACCGTGTATGTACCTCCTGCCAGACCATCAATATCTTCAGTTGTGGCCCCATTAGACCATGAATAAGTCAGCGGAGCAGTTCCACCTACAGCAGAGATATAAATTCCTCCGGAATTGGTTCCGGCACATCCTGACCAGGTAATAGAATCTGTAGCAACTTCCGGAGCCAGGCCGGAAGAGTTGATGACGACGTTTACTGTTTCAGAACAATTCTCACCATTTGTAACGGTAACAGTATAAGCTCCGGCAGCCAGATTATCAGAAGTAGCGGTAACATCCCCATTACTCCATAGATAAGAAATCGGAGCTGGGCCTGAAGCATAAACCGTAGCCATTCCATCATTGGCACCGCAACTTGCAGGAGTGATAGAAACGGAGTCAACCGGAGATGGATAGATGATCATTTCATAAAATCCGGGCTGAGCAACTGGAAACGCAACTGGATTACCAAAGACAGTGACCCATGCCGTAGTATAAATATCAACAACAAAAGTGTCTGCTAAAGTAGGGGTTCCACTAATAAGGATACAATTACTGGTTCCACCTGGGAAACCACAGGAAGGAGGAACACACTGATAGGTAAGGCCTACAGGCAGATTGACTACACTATCCAGAACAATAGAATCAATGGGAATCGGAAAACCACTTACAACAGTGTCAGTAGGAACAACTATGGTGATTACCTGAGAATACAATTCATTTAAACATCCATTTGCAATGGCGGTTGGATATATACCCGGAGTGGTATACGCAGGATCCGGATTACACTGCGCCTTAAGGTTATTATAGCCCAGGAATACCAACCCGAGCATTAAAAATAAATAGGATAATTTTTTCATGGAAAAGAGGTTTTGGTTTGATTGGTTTGAATAATAATTAGTTTACAAAAATATGTCTGCTAATCAGAAAAACCCTAATAATTTTAAGACTGTCACATCTAAGACAGCATATAATTTATAAGGGTTGCTAATTGTCTGTGTTTTAATACAATAAGAAAATCAGAATGAAATTTCATATTATTTTTTTAGTCTTTTTCGCCAGTTATTTGTTCGCTTGTGCAGGGAATGAATCACAAAAAAAGCACAACGATACTGACAAAGTAGAGATTGAGGAAGAATTACCTGATAGCAATCTGTCCTTTGAGGATATTGAAGAAACCTCCGAAACAGACAATGTTTCTGAAACAGATCAAAGATCAGGTCAAAGACCGCTGGACGCGAAAGAAGTAGTAGAAACTGTTAAAGAGAGTAATTCTTCAGTAAAGATAGTTGAAAAACCCGAGCAAAAACCGAAAACGGAAAATAAAGTTCAGGATGTAGAATTGACTGATTCTGTGCCAATCAGCACAGTTTTAAACGAAAAAACTACCAAAGATTCTGCCCGGGAGGAAAAAGCGAATCAGCCTGCTCCTCTTTTTTCTCATGACAAGTGGGACGAATTACTCCGAAAACATGTAACATCCACCGGGAAAGTCAATTACAAAGGCTTTAAAAGTGAAAAGGCCAAACTCGACGCCTACCTAAAAGAACTCAGCGACAATCCCCCCGCCACTTCCTGGTCCAAAAACAAACAATTAGCCTACTGGATCAATGTCTACAACGCCTTCACCGTCGATCTCA
>JAGQVA010001254.1 GCA_020438265.1 Bacteroidota bacterium | reverse complement strand
TTTTTAGTCCGGTCAATATATCGGTTGAATATACCCTGCTTCCCATTAAAGATATCCACCTCAAATCTGATTTTGAAGGAGAACCCCAACCCACAGGAGAAATGACCTATATCTATCTCTTTGCAATTGTGGGGATATTTATGTTGCTGATTGCTTCGATCAATTATATGAACCTGGCGACTGCCCGATCAGCCCGCCGGGCCAAAGAAGTAGGAATCCGTAAAGTCATGGGATCAATGAAAGGTCAGTTGATCGGTCAGTTTTTGTCTGAGTCGGTCATTATTACTGTGATCTCTCTCCTGCTAAGCATCAGTATTGTGGCTCTTATTCTCCCGATGCTCAATTCTGTTTTGGATACAACGCTTTCTATCAGCCTGATTTTCCACCCGGTAGTCATTAGTTCATTATTTGGCATTTTGATTCTTGTAGGAATTATCGGGGGAAGTTATCCAGCCTTTTATCTTTCTTCTTTTGAGCCTGTGGTCGTTTTGAAAAGCAATAAAGTCAAAGGGGGAGGAAATGCTTTCCTTAGGAAAATTTTGGTTTGGCTTCAGTTCGTGATATCCCTGGCTCTTTTGGTTAGCACAGGAATTGTGTATGATCAACTCAGGTATATTCAGGATAAGGACCTTGGTTTTACCAGTGATCCCGTAGTCAGATTTCGCTTACAGGGAGAAAATGCACGTCAAAAATGGCCTGTATTCCGCGAAAAACTTCTGCAAAGCCCTAATATTACCGCTGCTGCAACCGCTTCTTCCTCTCCCGGAATTGGTTTTTCCAAATTACTCTGGAATGTGGAAACAGAAGAAGGGGTGATGGATCAAAAGGGAGTGGATAATTATAGTGTCGATTATGATTATTTCCCCGGAATGGAAATAGAGATCGTAGCCGGGAGGAATTTTTCGCGAGAAATCACCACCGACTCCTTCCAATCCATTATGGTGAATGAGGCGATGGTAAAAAGGATGGGTTGGAGCGATCCAATTGGTAAAAAAGTACAATTTGATACCAATGATTCCCTCCCCGTGTCCAGAGTGATTGGTGTGGTCAAAGATTTTCACCAGCAATGGTTGTATGATCCTATTTCACCGCTGGCTTTTCTTCCCCAGAAAATCAATTTTTTCGCTCATGTAAAAATGGACAAGCGTTCGGTAAAAGAAACCTTAAATTATCTGGAAACTGAATGGGAAGCCCAATTCCCGGGACAACCATTTGATTATGCATTTCTGGATGAAGAGTTTTTCGCCCAGTATGAAGAAGACCAAAAACGCAGCAAAATTTTCACCACGTTCGCCATTATGACCATCGTGATTGCTTGTTTGGGATTATTAGGGCTGGCGTCATTTACTGCTGAGCAAAGAACCAAAGAGATTGGAATCCGCAAGGTTATAGGGGCCAATATCAAGGATATTATGGTGATGCTAACCAAAGACTTTGTCATACTGGTTGGGCTGGCTACACCTGTTGCCTTTGGAGCTGCCTGGTATTTTATGAGAGACTGGCTAAAAGGCTTTGCCTATTACACAGACTTGAAGGTGTCAACCTTTGTATTGGCTTTGGTGATTACCTTGGTGATTACCTTGTTGACGACGAGTTATCATGCTTTAAGAGCAGCTAAGTCGGACCCGGTCAGGGCGCTGAGATATGAGTAAATGGATTGACTTGCCTACAATTGGATTCTTATTACAATCAATTGTGGGCAAGTAAGAGAGTGGACAATATTAATTTTTAATAAAAGGGGATGTCACCCTGAGCGAAGTCGAAGGGTCTGGG
>JAGQVA010001253.1 GCA_020438265.1 Bacteroidota bacterium | reverse complement strand
CACACAATATACCTTCCCAACGATTGAACTTCCCAAAACGGCAACAGGAGCTTCAGGAATACGAGGCAAAATCACCGCAATATGATCGTCTGATTTTACTCCCAATCCATTCAGTAAATTTGCAGTTTGAATAATCTGAGAGAATAATTCCTGAAAAGTTATATAGATAGAGTTCTTGTAATTTTTCCCTTCAAAAAAATAGCGAATGACCTGTTTGGAAGAAAAGCGCTGGTTTGCTTCTTCCAAAATTTCGAGGATAGATTGCGGCAAAATATGCTCATTCTGTGGAATGGCTTCAATTTGCTTTTTAATGGCTCGTAACTGATCAATCATTTGCAGGTGTTCAAACCGGTTTTAAAAATAAATGGCCCGGAATATAGGAAATATTCATTGGTTTTCCCTCTGTTTGGTGAATGAGAAGAGCTACCTGATATCACTATTTATATACTCAAACACAAGTAAGATTTATTCCTTTTTTGTTGTGAATTCATCTTTGAGGCAAAGATTTGGTTGATAATTTCTCTGGGAAAAAATATTTATCTAAAGATTAGCTTCATATCTGCCCCTAATTTCTTAATTGGGAAACAATCCGGAATGTAGGAAATACTCTTTTTTCGGATTAATCTTTATGGTCTGTGATCATATTTTTGAACCAAAACTAAATGTAACGTGATTTCTCCAGGTGACCTTTAGGCATATCCCTGTCTTAAAGGCATATCTAAAAAATAATCAATTACACCTATGCTCGATTCACTCAAAGAAAAACTACTCGATTTTAACACTTACACAGATGTGATATTAGCCCTGGCGACCCTGATTGTGGGTCTTTGGGTCATTAAATGGGTTACCAAACTGATCCGAAAGGGACTTAAGGCAAGAGACTTTGACAAGACCCTGCAGAGTTTTCTGGCAGATCTGGTCAATGCGCTTTTAAAAGTTATTCTTTTTATCAGCATTGTTACCATTTTGGGTATTCCGACTACCTCGTTTGTGGCCATTCTGGGTGCGGCAGGTTTGGCTGTGGGTTTCGCGCTTCAGGGCAGCCTTTCGAATTTTGCCGGAGGAGTACTCCTCTTGATTTTCAGGCCTTTCAAAGTAGGCGATTTTATTGAAGCTCAAGGATTTGTGGGGTATGTAAGAGCCCTAAATATTATGGTAACGACTGTAGAAACACCTGATTCCAAGACTGTAATCATCCCTAATGGGCCATTAGCTAATGGGCCGATTACGAATCTTACTACCCGGGGATATGTACGTGTGGACCTGGTAATGGGCATTGGTTATGGCGAAAACATTAAACTTGCCAGAAAAGTTATCATGGAGGTTATGGAGTCAGATGGACGCATTTTGAAAGATCCGGCACCTTCAGTTAATGTACTGGATTTGGCCGATAGCTCAGTAAATCTGGCGGTAAGGCCCTATTGTAGTGTAGATGATTACTGGGGTGTGTATTTTAGCGTAACAGAAAAGGTAAAAGAAGGACTGGACGCAGCAGGTATCGAAATCCCTTTCCCCCAAAGAGTGGTTACGCATATCAATGCACCCAAATAAGAAATTTTTCCCTGACAACTTCCCTAACCGGAAAAACCCGCCCCAAAAAGGCGGGTTTCATTTTGAACGGAAATGGGGTTTGGGGGTATTGGCTGTTATAATCGTTCTTTAAAAATGCACTCTCAATTAAGTAAAGTCATATATTCACAATCACGAGATTGTCATTCTGAGCCTTGGCGAAGAATCTAGGCATCCCGAACAAAGTGAGGGAGCCCCATCGCTAC
>JAGQVA010001252.1 GCA_020438265.1 Bacteroidota bacterium | reverse complement strand
GATTATTAATTGGTGGTTTGGAAGTGTTGGATAATCGCGAGAAAGCGCAAACAACGAATCCAATAAATTATATTTCCGAAGAAAAATCTATTCCTCCGATCCTGGTTGCACATGGTGATATGGACCGGATTGTTCCTTTTGATCAAAGTGAATTGCTTGCAGTGAAGCTAAAAGAAACAGGTAAAGAATTTGAATATTATAGCTTAACCGGCGCTGGACACGGCACTCCTGAATTTTGGTCTAATGAGATGCTGGATATTGTGGAGGGGTTTTTGAAGAAATATATGAAGGAGTGATATTTATTTTTAGACCTTCCAGGTTTTCGAAAACCTGGAAGGTCTAAAGAGAATGTTTAACGGGGTTACCCTTCCAACTCAGCCAGACTCTCCCGCAACACCTTCAACCTCGCCTCAGCATCAGACTGCTTTTTGCGCTCTTTTTCTACCACATCCTCCGGCGCATTAGCCACAAAACGCTCATTGCCCAGTTTTTTCATTACACCCTTGAGAAATCCTTCCTGATGGGCGATTTCTCCTTTGATTTTTTCAATCTCGGCTTCTGTATCAACCTCAGGCAATGGAATGAAAATCTCTGTCGTTCCCACACGAATGCTACCTGTATTCTCAGGTTTTTCATCGCTAAAGTGAATCAAATCCGTGCGGAGGAACTTTTTAAGTATTTCGAGGTTTTTCTCAAATACTTCTTGCCTGTCAGTTTTGATGTATAATTCCAATTCGCCTTTTCCCCCCCCACGACTTTTCTGATCATTCCAGAAAGCTCTTACGTCGGTGATCGCAGTGCGAATCAGCTCCATGTCTTTCAGGGCAGATTGATTGATTTCTTCGGCGGTAAACAAGGTTTCTACCGAAATAAAGTCGGTGTCATTTCTGTCAGTTAATCCCTGCCAAACCTCTTCAGTAATAAAAGGAATGAACGGATGAGCCAGCTGCAATCCTTTTTCAAAGAGAAGAACAACCTGATCATAAGTCTCCTGACTTACAGACTGTCCCTGAGCGGGTTTAATCAGTTCGAGGAACCAATTACAGAAATCATCCCAAAGAAGCTTGTAAACGCTCATCAAAGCGTCTGAAAGACGGAATTTTTCAAAGTGATCTTTGATCTCTTCAGCAACAGCGTTGAGATAAGCCTCCATCCATTCAAGGGCAATTTTGTCCATTTCGGTTGGGGGCGTATCGGCAGTTTCCCAGGTTTTCACCAGTCGGTAACCATTCCAGAGTTTATTGGCAAAGTTTCGGCCTTGCTCAACCAGAGATATTTTGAACAGCAAATCATTTCCTGCCGGAGCACTCAAAAGCATACCTACCCTTACCGCATCTGCTCCATATTCTGCGATTAAATCAAGAGGATCAGGAGAATTACCCAGAGATTTACTCATTTTCCTCCTTTTATCATCTCTTACAATTCCGTGGAGGTAAACATTGGTAAATGGTTTTTGGCCAGTGTATTCATATCCGGCAATAATCATCCTGGCTACCCAGAAAAAGAGAATTTCGGGAGCTGTTACGAGATCGTTGGTCGGATAATAGTACTGGAATTCAGGATTTTCAGGTTCCATGATTCCTTTAAATACAGAAATCGGCCACAACCAACTGGATGCCCAGGTATCGAGGACGTCGGGATCTTGTTCGAGATCACTCATGGATAAATTGGCATTACCCGTTTTCTGTATGGCTTTTTCCAGTGCTTCTTCGGCAGTCTCACCTACGACATATTCATTAGTTCCCTGGATATAATAAGCCGGAATCTGATGGCCCC
>JAGQVA010001251.1 GCA_020438265.1 Bacteroidota bacterium | reverse complement strand
TCATTCCGATACCTTTTTCTATGCACATTTTACTCCAACAGGGGAATGTGTTTTGCCAAAAAGATTTACTCAAAATGATACATTGAAGATCGATTGTTCCCCGTATCTGGCTTCGGAAATGATTTCGATTGAAGAAAATGTAAATCTGTTTATTGAACCGGGAGTGGAAATTCATTTTACAGCTGATGCAGGAATGAAAATAAAAGGAGGGCTTCAGGTAAACGGAACCGAAAACCTACCGGTACTTTTCAGGACAATTGACGGAGAAACCCAATGGAAATCATTGATTTTTCATGCTTCTACTCATACTTCGCATTTGAATTGGCTGGAAATCCGCGATGCTTCAAGCGGAGCCCATCCGGTTTATGAAAATGCTGCGATCAGTGGTTTCCAGGCAAATCTGGTACTGGATCATATAACGATTGAAAAGGTTCACAGCAATCCCATTCTGGCCTATTATTCGAGCGTGATTCTGACCAATAGTCAGCTTCATTCAGAAGTTACGGGCGATTTAATTAATGTAAAATATGGCTATGGAATGATTGACAGCTGTATTTTTCGGGGAAATGATCAGGTCGATACCGATGCCATTGACTATGACGAGGTGGAAAATGGAATTATCCGGAATAGCAAAATGTATGATTTCTTTGGGCCTAACAGCGACGGGATTGACCTGGGAGAAGAGTCAATTGATGCTTTAATTGAAAACAATCTGATTAGCAATTGTTCCGATAAAGGAATTTCTGTTGGGCAGGAAAGCCGTATCATCGCACGGAATAATACCATTGTCAATTGTAATCTGGGCGTGGCAGTAAAAGATCAGAGTTTTGCTCAGGTAGATCAGCATACGTTTTATAATACAGCCATTCCCATGGCTTGTTATGAAAAAAATCCGGGTATTGGCGGGGGAATGGGAATCCTTACCAATTCCATCCTATCCAACGCAGCAGAATCTCTCTATTTGACAGATGAATATTCTTCCTTGTTGATGGAGAACAATCTTTCAGATACCGATAGCCTGCCGGGAATCAATAACAGCTTTGGTAATCCTGAATTCGAGAACCCGACATTTTTCGATTTTCACCTGAAAACGAGCTCCCCTGCCATTCAGGCTGGGACAGATAGTATGGGCAACTCTATTGACCTGGGAACAAAATCATTTATGTATGAGGCAATTCCTTCAGTCATGATTTCCGGGATCAATTATCATCCCCAGGAAAATGCGGATGCAGAATATATTGAAATCTATAATCCGGGAAGTGAACCTGTTGATTTAGAGGGATATACACTTTCAGGAGCAGTTTCATTATTATTTCCTAAAAAAATACTCTTGCCAGAAAAGCACCTTCTGATCGCTAAAAATGATTCCTTTTTCTCTGAACCCTGGTTAGTGCTTACCTGGGCAGAAGGGCGATTATCCAATGGAGGAGAAAGGATCAGATTATCCAATGCCTACGGTATGATCGTTGATCAGGTCATTTATGACAATGAATCTCCCTGGCCGATGGCAGCCGATGGCAACGGGAGTGCTCTTTCCCTGATTAGCCCTGAACTGGACAATCATTTTGCCAGTAGCTGGGAGAGTGTGTTGCCGGTTTCGGTGGAGAAGGGTTTTGCAAACTCCCGGCAGGCGACTATTTATCCCAATCCAACTACAGGAAAGGTGAATATTGGCCTTGGTGGGGAATGGATTGGGAAGATCAGGATGTTTAATTTTTGGGGGCAGGAGGTGAATATCCCTGATTTTCAGGCTGGATATGAGGTGAAAGTTGATATG
>JAGQVA010001250.1 GCA_020438265.1 Bacteroidota bacterium | reverse complement strand
GATTAGCCAGAGAAGATTCAAAATATAATCCCGTTTCCATTTCCAAGGATTACAGGCTCCTGGCTTTTATCATGGAAAGCGAGAAAAAGCAGGAAAAAGCATTAGAATATTATCAGCGGGGAGTTACGTATGCGGTAGATGGAAAAGATAAAATGGAGCAGATTCATGGCTTCAATAGTATCGGAGATATTCTCAATCAAATGAACAAACACGAGGGAGCTCTTCTGGCATTTAACCGAAGCTTGCGCCTCGCCAATGAATTGGGGCTGGCCAGTCAGGTACGGGAAATTGAAAACAAACGAGAGACAACGAGAACCTTACTCAATAATTTTATCGAGAAACAGGAATATGTCATGGAGCTGGAGAATATTGAGGAGGAAATAGAATTTGTCAAAGACAGCCTGACTAAGGAAATTACCAAAGAACAGGAGTCCAAACAAATCCTGATCAGTGAAAAGGAGTTGTTAGAAAATGAAAGAGCTAAAAAAGAAGCTGAAATCAAGGCAAAAGAACAACAGGTAAAAGCACAGGAACAGGCATTGCTCGCTCAGGAGGCGGAAAAAAGAAACTATATTATCGGAGGAGCTGCGGGATTAATCCTTTTTCTGATGATTATCATCGGCCTGACTTCCAGAATAAGAGCCAAGAAAAAAGCCAATGAAGCCATTCAACTGGAAAAACAAAAATCAGATGATCTTCTCTTGAATATTCTTCCGGAAAATGTTGCAGATGAGTTGAAAGAAAGTGGTAAAGTGATGCCCTCTTTTCATGAAGAAGTTTCTATTCTTTTCACTGATTTTAAAGGGTTTACCTCCATTGCGACCAAACTGGAACCCGGGCACCTGATTCAAAAACTGGAAACCGCCTTTGAAGCTTTCGATGACATCATCGATAAATACGGTTTGGAGAAAATCAAAACCATTGGGGATGCTTATATGGCTGTAGCCAATCTGACCCGCAATGATCCGCATCACGCAATTAATGCCGTCGCAGCAGCGATGGAAATGCAGGAGTTTATGGACCAGTGGATCGGACGCCAAAAGCGCAAAGGAGAAGAAATATGGGAACTCAGAATAGGGATTCATAGCGGACCGGTTGTGGCTGGAGTTATTGGTCAGAAAAAATTTGCTTACGATATCTGGGGAGACGCGGTGAATGTAGCCAGCAGGGTAGAATCCAGTGGAGAAGCCGGCAAGGTAAATATCTCCGCTGATACTTATGAGTTAGTCAAAAGTTATTGTTCCTTCGAAGATAAGAGAACAGTAAGAGTAAAAAATAAAGGCATGGTGGATATGTACTTTGTTACAGACATTACCGCCCGTCGCCGTCCTAAACCTCAGACATCCCCGTCCAAGGTCAGGAAGAAAAAAAGATGGTTTTGAAAAAGACGGGGCTTTCTACCGTTACCAGTATCCTTTTCTGGTCAGTCATCTCGGCGGCATCTATTGGGCGGGGAACCGTTACCACTGCTTCTAAAGCTGGTGCTACCTATCACACAGAATTACTCTGGGCACTTGTTTTTTCAACCCTGGCCTGTATCATCCTTCAGGAAGCTGCTGCACGTATTCCGTTGGGTTCGGGATTCAATCTGGGAGAAGCTATTGCAGAAAAACTGGGTAGCGGCAAAAACCGATGGGTGAAAATTGCCGTTGCAGGGTCGGTGATATTTGGCTGTGCGGCCTATCAGGCTGGCAATATTCTGGGAGCTGTTTCAGGTGTGGGATTATTGTTTGACATAGATCCTCGCCTGATCACACTCCTTATTGGCCTGATTTGTAGTCT
>JAGQVA010001249.1 GCA_020438265.1 Bacteroidota bacterium | reverse complement strand
GTGCCCATGTCTGGCAGGGATTTGCCTCCTGGAGATTTAGAATTAGTCAGGGATTAACTTTCAATGCAGGACTTCATTCCATGTATTTTGGCCTAAACAAAAAATATACCCTCGAACCTCGCGCCAGTCTGAAATGGCAGTTGAATGACCAGCAATATATCAGTGCCGGATTTGGAATTCACAGTCGCCGGGATGGATTGTCCTTATATCTGGCCAGAAAAGAAGAATCTGACGGATCTTTTATCCAGCCCAACCGCAATCTGGACTTTACCAAAGCCATGCATTTTGTTCTGGGGTATGATGTGATGTTTAATAAGGATCTGCATCTGAGGGTGGAAACTTATTATCAGAATCTGTATGATGTTCCTGTTTTTGATGATTCCTCCAGTGTAGTGTCTATCCTCAATTCGGTTTCTCCATTTACTACCCAAAAACTGGTTAATGAAGGAATTGGACGCAATTATGGGGTAGAAGTTACTTTGGAAAAATTCTTCTCCAATAATTATTACTTCCTGATTACCAGCTCATTATATCAATCTAAATATACGGCTTTGGATGGGATAGAGCGAAATACCCGCTTTAATGGCAATTATGTCAACAACTTTCTCGCTGGTAAAGATTTCCCTATTGGAAGGAATAAAAACAACCTGATAACAACCTCGGCTCGCTTTATTTGGGCGGGAGGAAAACGATATACGCCAGTTGATGAAACAATGTCCAAGGAACTGGGATATACTGTCAGAGATTTTGATAATGCTTACGGCGCCAAGACCTCTGATTATTTCAGAGCAGACATCTCAGTGGGGTATGTGATAAACAAAAAAACTACTACTCAGACGATTAAACTGGATATTCAAAATGTAAACAACCGCACCAATGTGCTCTCAATATATTATTCTCCACGTCTTGATAAACTCGTTGAATACACCCGAGGAAGTATCATTCCTGTGTTAAGTTACAAGTTGCAGTTTTAATGTTAGTGATGAGACTGTGACTATGAAGGGCTGCCAGTTGGGGGCAGCCCGTTTTTTTACTCATCCCTGATAAGATAATTTCCTGTAAATCAGTGTGTTTACTTTTTCATTTGTAATTCCTTATTCTCTATTTTGACTTTTTACACAGAACATCGAAAGATGTGTAGAGAGATTAGCTTCTTGAGGGAGCTGGGATTTAGGGGTGGGTCCAGGTTCTAACTCAACTCCTTCCCCACCTTCTCCAATACCGCCTTGGTCTTCTTAATTCCCTCATAAGCATCTCCCCTACCCTCAAATTCAATTCCGACATAACCGGTATAACCCGCGTCCTTAACGATTTTCATCATTTTCATGTAGTCCGTACCAACATGGTTTCCCTCAGCATCAAACTCGTGGGTTTTTGCGCTAACCGCTTTGGCAAAGGGCATCATTTCTGTAACTCCTTGATAGCGGTCATATTCTTCTTTACAGCCATCTTCCCCTCTTTCAATGCAAAAATTACCAAAATCGGGCAGCGTACCGCAATTGGCCATTCCGACCTGAGAGATTACATTAGCAAGCCATTGGCCATTGGAAGAATAACCACCATGATTTTCAACGATTACATTTAATCCGAAATCTTTGGCAAAAGTAGAAAGTGAGCCTAATCCATCGATGGCTGCTGCTGCAACCTCTTCCGCTGTACCTTCGCCATAAGCATTTACCCGAATGGAATGACAACCCAAAAACTGAGCAGCTTCCACCCATTTGTAATGATTTTCTACTGCTTCTTTTCTTTTAGCATCATCCAGTCCTCCTAATCCACCTT
>JAGQVA010000123.1 GCA_020438265.1 Bacteroidota bacterium | reverse complement strand
TAATGTGATAGATTTTTTGGCGCGGATCTGGAAATAAAAAAGGGAGGGACGCAAAATTTTGCGTCCCTCCCTTTTTTATTTATTCTTCATTTACCAGATTTCAACGATTTCCGGCCTTGACATACCATCACCTTCTTCAACTCCAAAAGCTTCGTAAAATGGTTTGAAGTTGGATAAGACACCATTTACCCGGAAAATTCCAGGTGAGTGAGTATCAACTTTAATTCGCTGAAGCAGGGCATCATCGCGATATTTTCCACGCCAAAGATTGGCATAAGAGTAGAAAAACTGCTGCTCGGGAGTAAGTCCATCAAATGTTTCAGGAGTACCATTTTCTTCAATCGCAAGTTTCATTGCCTCAAACGAAATCGCTATGCCACCAAGATCAGCAATGTTCTCCCCAAGCGTTAGTTCTCCATTCACATGAATAGAGTCCAAAACAACATATTCATTATACTGCTCAACGATTTTTTTTGTAAGTCCTTCAAAGCGCTCACGATCTTCTTCAGTCCACCAGTTTTTCAGGTTCCCGTCAGCATCAAAACCACTTCCGCGATCATCAAATCCATGCGTAATTTCGTGCCCGATAACGGTACCAATTCCTCCATAATTGACCGGATCAATTGCATTTGGGTAGAAAAACGGCGGTTGTAAAATACCAGCAGGGAAAACAATCTCATTATTAGATGGATTATAATAGGCGTTTACTGTAGGAGGACTAATGCCCCATTCACCGCGATCAACCTCTTTTCCAGCTTTGGCAAGGTCATAACGAATCTCGAAATGGATTGCGTTCATGATGTTCAAAGCATAATTATCGCGGGAAATTTCCAGTTCTGAATAATCTCTCCATGTATCAGGATAACCCAGTTTTTGGGTGATTTTATGCAATTTATGAAGGGCTTGTTCTTTGGTTTCAGCTCCCATCCATTCCAGGTTGCCAATTCGTTTTTCCAGCACGACTCTGAGGTTATTGACCAGTTCATTCACCCGGGTTTTGGCTTCGGGAGTAAAATGTTTTTCTACATAAAGTTTTCCAAGTGCTTCCCCCAGAAGATTGTCAGTTGCCTGTGAAACCCTTTTCCAACGGGGCTGCATTTCCGGAACGCCATTGAGGGTTTTCTGATTAAAATCAAAAGAGGCTTGTTCAAACTCTGCTGTCAATCTGGATGCATTTCCTGAAATTACCCGCCATTTTAAATAAGTCTGGATATCGCTGGCTGAAAAATCCTGAAGGATTTTGTCCAGCCCTTCAAAAAACTCTGGCTGTCCCACGATCACATACTCCTGAGCTGCCAGACCCAGATTATCCATATACCCTTTGAGCGAAAAGGAGGAAATTAACTGCTCCGCATCCGAGGTCGCGTATTTATTATAATTTTTTTCATTATCGCGTAGTGCCAGCCTGGTTCTGGAAACTGAGGCAATCCGTGTTTCCATATTCAAAATTAAATCAGCAGCATTTACGGCTTCTTCTTCGGAAGAACCAATTAACTGGAATCCTTTGCCGATAAAATCGTGATACGCTTTGCGATAAGCCACGAAACGAGGGCTTTCATTGAAATAATAATCCCGCTCTGGCAGGCCTAATCCTCCCTGATACAGAGTATATGCATTGATCGTGCTGTTTTTCATATCCGGTCTGACCCCTCCGCGAAAGAAACCGGAAATGCCGTAAAGGTGTAGCTGAGGTAAAATCTCGCTAATTTGAGAGGCCTCCTGAAGGTTATCAATCAGCGCCAGTTTATCTTTGATCGGTTCAAAACCCGCAGCTTCCCGACCGGCAGAGTCCATTCCACTATAGTAAAAATCACCGATTAATTGTTCAATAGAACCTGTGGGGTGTTCTTCTCCTGAAATTCCTTCAAGAATATTTTTGAGATGGGTATTATTATCTTCGATTAACTCATAAAAGCTTCCCCATGCGCTGCGAGAGGCGGGAATCTCGGTTTCTTCAATCCATTTGCCATTAGCATGGTGGAAAAAGTCCTCGGCTGGCTCTACGGAAAGATCACGGTGAGACAGATCTGCTCCATGTCTTTCCGGTTTATCTTCCTGACAAGCCAAAGCTAAAAGGATAAAAAATGCAATAGAGAAAGGAAATTTCCTGAACATAGTCGTTTGAATTAGCCCGCTAAATTACGCCAGAGCGATGGGCTAATCAAGACCTGGGCTAAAAAAGAGCAGTAATTCACTGGAAAGGCCCTTCAGATTTTTGAAAGTCTGGTAGGCCTGGTGAAAAATCAAACTCCTTTACCTTCACCACAAAAGCCGACAGAATAATAAAAATCACGACCAAAGGAAGTTCCAGTAAAGCTGGCTGGGTGAAATTAGCGAGTAAAAGGGCAAAAATAATGCTGATAAAGGCAGCCTGATATCCTTTAAGGTAAGGCTGTTTGATTTGAAAATAATTTCTTATTCCGGTAATGAGAATGGTTAGAATCAGGCCCAAATAGAATATTAACCCAATCCAGCCTGTTTCAACTGCAATCCTTACAAAACCACTATCAGGAGGAAACTGCGATAGCATTGTATCGGGGGAAAACCTTTGGGCAAGTATCCCTGTACTTCCCAGTCCCGACCCAATGGGATGTCTCTGAATATGATACTGAATATAGGCCAGATTCTCCATCCTTTCATTATAGGAAACAGACTGGGAGGGATGAAATGCGCTTTGAAAACGCAGAAGATGAGGATTTTCCGCAGGAATAAAAATCAGTCCTGCAAAAATGGCCAGACCAATTGCAGCAGAAATAATGACGTTCTTTTTCAGTCTGATCAAGGTATAAAAGACAAAACCAACCGGAAGAATGATAAATGCCGTTCTGGTACCGGAATAGAAGAGTGCTATCAGAATAATTGCCATGGCAAATCCCACGAACAATTTTTGAAATAATTTTATGTCTGGTTGAAATAGTAAAACCAGCCCTGTCAGGGCAGAAATGCCCATAGTCAGCCCAAAAATTCCGGGATCGGAAAAGAATGAAAACTTCCGAATCATATTCATCGAATAGATTTGGCTGAAACGCTCATAACTGGCCATAAGCCAGTCTGTTTCCAATTGGCTTAAGCCCCCAAATTCCTGATAAAGCCCATAAAAAGCTCCCAGCGTGGCTAAGCCCAGCCAAAATCCTACCCAGTTTTTGATCTGGCGGAGTTCTTTGAAGGCGTAAAGCGCTACAAAAAACAGAAATAATATGCCTACCGAAGTTCGTACGGTGTGAAACCATGCCAGGGTGGATCTGGCCCATGGATTGGCCAATTGGAAAAGATTGTAGGCAGCCCAAACCAAAATCATCAAGCTAACCGGATTCCATGTGAATCGCCAGTCTCTGATGCGAATTTGTTTGAGAAATAGCCCGAATATCGTCAAAATGGAAATGATATCGAGAATTGCTCCAATGGGCTCTTCGGGAAAAATCCGTTTGATGCCCATCAGGAAAAAAGAAACGGCCAGAATCAGATACAGACCGAACCTCAAATGAAACATCGCACTGATTCCCAGAGGAATGAGTACCGATACGGCAAATAAGCTAAGCGAAAAATTCATTCCTCCCTGATATACAAAGTAGGAAATCGACAGAGCCATCCCTAAAAAAAGTAGATATCCAAAAGCAGAATTGAGCTTTAGAAAAACGAATTCGTTTTTCAGCCACGATTTAATGGATTCTACCAGAGTTGGGCTTTTAGGAGTATTGCCAAGGTTAAATAAAAACAAATTGGTAATTTAATTTTTCGTTTAAAGAAACACGGTTTTCACAAAAAAACCGAGACATGCAATTAAACAAAACAAAAGCAGGAAAATTTCGTGTATACGTTCTGGCTTACTCAGGACGTAATGACGTTCCTTAAATCTGACTTTTTTCATCATCCTTTCTAATCTTAAATTCAGCAGTGTGTAAGTCAATGACTATGATATCTAATTACGACTAATCGAAGCAGATTAAAAAGGATGCCCTGCTAATTGGTTATTTTTAGTTATTAATCTGTTAATATTACGGTTTAATTGTATTTCGCAAATTGTCTGAATCCTGCTCAAGAACCCTATCCAGAAGTTGCAAACGCTGTTCCCAACGATTATTCCCCGCAATATTTCTTCGAATTTCACTCAGTTCTTTCTCTTCTCCCTCCATTGTTTGTGCCAGTTTTTGTATAAACGTCTCGTGAGAGTCTGCTATTTCAATGACGTTTTCGAATTGTTGTAAATCGGGTGAAAACCGGGTTGCTACCACGGGCTTTCCCGCTGCAAGGTACTCATTTATCTTCAGAGGGTATATTCCCTGCGTGAGTTCATTACATCTGAAAGGGATAATGGTGCAGGATGCAGCAGCCAAAAAACCTGGAAGTTCTTCCAAAGGCCTTGGCCCGGTGAATAATACGTTTTCGTATTGATTTAATCCCGTTTCTTCAAAAGTTTGCGTCTTTGGTCCTACCAATACCAATAATTGATCCGGAAAAGAAAAAGCAATTTTCTCCAAAAGCACATAGTCGATCCTTAGTCCAATGGCTCCGGTATAAAGAATGATTTTTCTTTTTTCCCGGGCAAGGATTTGTGGGGGATTCGCTGGCTGGCTAAAAAGCGTAAAATTCACACCGTTGGGAATAAGGTAAACCGGTCGTGAAGTTGAAGATTCTGCATAAGCCTGCAACTGACTGGAAGTTGTACAAACGGCATCCACCTGTTGCATGATTTCTTTTTCGAGGTAATGGCCATGTTTACCTATATAAGCCGAATGCCTGATTACATCTACACAAAAGTACAGATAACGTTTTGGCTGAATCTCTTTTGGTAAATCAAAACCATAAAAAGGCTGAAAGATATTGATCAGGTGAAATTCTGAAAGCTGATGGTCTTTGATAATCCTTTGCAGGCGTTTTAACAGCCTCTTGTTATTGATTTGCGACAAAAAGCGATATGTTTTTCCTTTTGGCAGCCAGTTGATCGGTAAAACCAAAGGAGGATAAACGATTATAAGCTCGCTGGAATCAGGGATAGAGTGATAAAAAGATTTTAGTCCCAACCACACTGCAATTCGCTTTCTCAACTGTGGTTTGAGAAAGCCCAAAACAAGATCTTTCAGTGTAAAGGGATTTTCCAGGTAGAAAACCTGTCGATTATTAGCCATTTCCCGGGCCAGTGCGAAGGCGGTAGAGGAATAGGGACTATCCCAGCGAGCTAATGCGAGAAATATGACAGGTGGGGGATTCATTCAGAATAAGGGATTCAGAGCTTCAGGAAATCTTTCAGTTTTTTGATAAGGAGCGCAAACCCATTCCGATACACTTTATAGGCGTAATAGAGTGTATTAAAGGGCTGTACCCTGAGTTCCTGAAAAAGGATAATCTGATTAATGATAAATACAATAAGATAGGTAATTAATGTGCCATAAGCTGCTCCGATCAATCCCCAACGGGAGATAAATATATAATTAAAAAGAATATTTAATAAGGCACTGAGCATCACTATGGCAAAATTGACCTTGGGTTTTCCCATTGCATCGAGCATCGTACCAAATTGTCGCGCAAAGGGAACAAATAAGCCGTACAACATGGTGATTCGCAGAATGGGTGCTGCATCAACATAACTTTCTCCGGCTACAATTTTTAAAATCATTTCCGGGAAAAACAGGACAAAAATAATTCCGGGAATAATCAATGCGAGAATAACGCCAACTGATTTTTCATATAACCTTTTGACACTTTCTCTCCCTTCATTTTCAATTCTGCGGGCACTCTGCGGAAAGACAATAGCTGCAATCGATTGTGTGGGAACTTCCACCAGATTGGTAATTTTGATGGCAGTACCATAGATAGCCACCGCAATAGGAGAGACCATAACCCCCAGCATGAGTTGATCAATGGTTTTAATAAACATTGAACCGAGGTTGGTTCCGACGACATATTTTCCATACCCTAACAGCCACTTTAGCCATCTTCTGTCCAGACGGGGAGAAAAGAAAAGGTATTTTCGCGACATAAAATAGGCGACCAATGAACCTGCGATCGCACCAACCGTCTGAGCAGCAGCCAGATGTATGAGCCTGAAAGGATAGTTGGGAATGAGGAAACAAACCAGCACATAGGCAAAAAATAACCCTTGCCTGACAACATTACTGTAAAAAATCCCTTTGAAGTCCAGGTTGGCTTGTTGGATAAAATTAAACTGATAAAAGGGAATCAGCGCAAATGTGGTGAGGATATACACATAAATTAATTCATCCAGGAGGGTTACATCCCAGAATACATGCTGAATCTGCGCCATGACAAAAAGAATCAGGCTGCTAATGAGAGTCAGCACAATATTGAGTGTCAGAGAAGCTGTATTGATCCGCCCCTGAACCCGGGTATTTTCCGCAACGGAAAGAAATTTTACCAGCGCATTTTGTACCAGCCCTGCTCTCGCAACCTCGATAAGGGTACTGAGAATGAGGAAAATGGTCCATATCCCAAAATGCTCTCTGGAAAGCCCTCTAACCAAAAAATAGAAGCTTCCAAAACGGAAGAGCTGAAGCGAAAACCGCTCCATAAAGGTATATGCACCCGATTTCAGCCAGTATGAGCCCTTGTTTAATTTCATAGGGGGGCAATTGATACCCGCGTATTTTTATTTTCAGATCTTTATTTTCAGACCTTCCAGGTTTTTAAAACCTGGAAGGTCTTATAGAAAGTCTTATAATATACAGACAAGATTCTAACCATAAAGGTCAACTCTCTATACAGAATTCCTTTGAAATAATGCAGGAATCGTTTTAATCAAAATAATGATATCATTCCACAGACTTGCATTATCTGCATAGGCTACGTCCAGTTGTTTTCTTTCTTCCTCCGACATTTCTGCCTTTCCTCTGCGTGTTACCTGCCACAAACCCGTGATCCCGGCAGGAGCTAAAAATCGTTTTGACCAAAGATCTGTGGTCAGTTGCTCTGCCTCATAGAGTGGAAGCGGACGGTTGCCGACAATGGACATTTCTCCTTTTAATACATTAATAAGCTGGGGCAATTCGTCCAGACTTGTATTTCTGAGAAAAGCACCAAACCGCGTAACTCTTGGGTCATTATGAATCTTCACAAAAGCGGTCCCCTCTGAACCTGATTTTTCCTGATTTTCCTGTTTTTCGCAATATTTGATTCCATCAATCAACTGAGGAGATTCACAGGGAGTACCATTGATAATGCACTCCATACATAGTTCCTGGGTAGTGCATTCTTCGACTTTTTCTCCATTGATATATTGATTGAGGTGAATTAATTCTTCCAGTTCTTTATCGGCCCCGGCTTTCATCGATCTGAATTTGAAAAAATCAAAAACTTTATACCCGGTACCCGCTCTTTTGGAGATGTAAAATACAGGTCCTCTGGATTCAAATTTGATAATGGCAGCAATAATAAGGAAAACAGGGCCAGCCAGAATGAGTACCATCGACGAGATGAGAATATCAAACAGTCTTTTTTCCCATGAAATCCGAAACTCAGGCATGCTGACAGGAGTTTCTTTTAACTTCAGGGTTTCTCCTTTAAATCTTTTTAGAAAACTGATTCGACTATGAAGGTTTTTAGGATCAGAATCAACACTGTAAAAATCGTCCACACCCACTTTCAGCGCTTTGATGCGCGCTTCTCTTGAACAATTTTCAGCGATGACAATAAAGGGAATTTGGCGGAGGTTCTCATCTCCCTGAATCCGTGTGAAAAGTGTGTATGCATCACCGTCTGGAAGCTCCTGATCACAAATGATTGCGTCGGGAAGATCCTCATTCGGTTTTCCCATTTTGACTGACCAGTTGTAAGAACTGCTCATTTTTTCCAGCCAGTGAAATGCCTTGAAGGAAGTACTCAGGGAAAGGCCCAGATAATCCATATCTATCATGCGGCGGCATACTTTTTTGCCGTTAAGACCAATGTAGAGGATTTTTTTGATTGATTCTAATGGAAGAGGTTCTCCGATTGGATTATAGCCCGTTCTTTTCCTTGGTTCAGGATCATTGGAATAAACCTGGGGAATATGTGAAGAACTCAACTCCATATTTGTCAGTGTTTTCTTGACAGCTGATGCGGTTTTTCAGTGAGAATTTCAATTTTTTGCAACATATCGGCTGGATTAAAGGGTTTGATCCAGTAATCATCCGCACCTTGTTGCAGACATTTTTGTTTAATTTCGTTGCTCTCATAACCCGAAAGCATGACCAGGGGAATATCGTGGAAAAAGCCGCTTTCTCTAATGTTTTTCAGAAAATGATAACCGTTTAATCGAGGCATTTCCAGATCCGCAATAATTAAATCTGGGAAATTCCCCGCCATTAACCATGAAGTCGCGCTGAGGCCATCTTCACGGGTGACGATTTTGTAATATTTTCTCAGCACAAATTCCAGCAACATCCTGATATTATCATCATCGTCAACGATCAGAATCAATTTTTTCTTGTTAATCATACAGATCAAGTCCTGATTCACCCAATACCCAATATACTCCTGATTTATCCGATTGATTGACTTTATATGCTGAATGAATATAATCCGTTCTTGAATTGCGATTTTTCCCCGCTGAATGGTGCAAACTGAACCAACGTTATGTCATTGAACGACGTTTTTGATTTGGTATCAATGGGTTTCTGTGAGTAAGTTGCCCGGAATTACAATAATGATTTGAGCATGCATAAATATCTGATATTCAGCTTTCTTTTTGTGTTTTTGGTAAGTTGCCAAAAAGACCCCTGTGAAAATATTTCCTGCCAGAATGGTGGGACCTGTGTAGACGGAGATTGTGATTGCCCGGCTGGATTTATTGGTCCGGATTGCGGGATTGAACTGAATCCCTGTAACCAAAAAGCCTGTGACGATCAAGGGACAGAAAATTGCGTAGTGGGCACGAATGGAGAAGCCCGATGTGAGTGTAAATTTGGTTATGAAGGAGAATTGTGTAAAACCGTTTGGGAAAATAAATTTGTCGGAACGTATATCGCTTCCGAAGACTGTAGTGGAAATATTCTGAATTACGTCCTCGAAGTAGATCCCGGGCCAGATCCTCAGCAAATCACTTTTATTAACTTTAATAATCAGGCAAATGATACCGTAACTGCCAAAGTGGTAGCCAACCTGGTTAATGCCAATGTTTTTGAAATTTACGTGCAGTACATGCCTTTTGGAAGAGTGTCGGGAGCTGGTTCGATTGACTCGGAAGGGAGAATTAACTGGAGTTTTGAGATTATTCAGCCCAATGACACGCTGAATTGTTCGGGGCTATTGAGTCCGAATTAGTAATATAATTAGACTCCGGCTTTGGGTATGCTGCCCAAAGCCGGAGTCTAAACAAACCCTTTTGACTTTCCCCATCGGGATAGTAATTTCCAGCATGAAAAACCTACCTCTAATCCTGGCAATTCTCCTTTCCTGTACCCTGATTATTCAGGCCCAAAACCTCCCCTGGCCAGCCCAAAGCTCCTTTTCCGACTCTTATGGTTATACATGGAAAACCAATTCCGCCCCTGACGGCCCTGATTTTCAATGGATTGATATCACGCAAATCGGAGATGAAGTAACCGGACTCGCTGATGATAATACCGTTGGTCCGATCAACATCGGAATGGATTTTCCCTATTACTGGACCCGCAAAAACAGGATCTGGATTGGAGATAACGGATATATCAGTTTTTCCTCAGGCGTGCCGATTGCTTCCAGTGCTACAGGTTTTCCGCTTATTCCCACTCACGATAATACCGATGATATTCTGGCTCCTTTTCTGGCGGATATGGATGCAGGGGGTACGAATAATCCCACAAAGGTTTATACCTGGTTTGATTCTCTCAACCAACGATTTATTGTCTCTTATCACGATATTCCTTTTTTCGCGAATAATGCTGTGGGTTTTTCAGGAGCCAATACCTTTCAGATTATTCTGGATGGGAAAGATTCTACCATTACTTTTCAGTATTTGAAACAAACAGGAATTTGGGATCCTGCCTATAATTCTGCGCTATATCCATTTGTGGTGGGAATAGAAAATCTGACCGGAAATATGGGCCTGATGCCCACAGGAGTACCAATTACCGATAACCTAAGACCCGTAGATAGTACAGCAATCCGTTTTTATCCTCCATCAAAACCCAAGATTCTCGTTTTGGATGCAGCGATTGACTGGGTGAGTAATGAAGAGAATGGGGGCAGTTTTTTCCCCTGGAGTCCA
>JAGQVA010001248.1 GCA_020438265.1 Bacteroidota bacterium | reverse complement strand
AAATTCTGTTTCTTCGCTTGTATAGGTTATGGGACCAAGTAATTCCAGGTTTTTTTGTAAAACAGCTGCTCCTTCCCGGTTGACTAATATTTCGTGAAGCCCGGAAATTAGTTTAATTTCATAACCTACTTCAGCCATCATCGCTGCTCCTTCGGCAATTTTTTTCACTCTCTCATAAACAGCCAGCATTCCTTCTCTTTTGGAGTCTCTGATCCGGGTCCAGATCTGAGCATGTTCTGGTACAACATTCACCACATCGCCTCCATGCTGGATCATGTAATGGATTCGCACCGATGGTTCGACATGCTCCCGAATATAGTTGAGTCCTGTGGTGTACAATTCTAACCCGTCAAGTGCACTCCGTCCATTCCACGGATCAGCAGCAGCGTGTGCCGCCTGCCCCTTAAAACTAATTGTAAAGTCGATCAAAGCCTGTGAGCTCTGGGTATTGGCTTCAATATCTGCTCCCGGATGCCAGTCCAGACAGATATCAACATCGTCAAACATTCCGGCTCGAGCCATGTACAATTTCCCAAAGATAGTTTCTTCCGCAGGTGTTCCATAGAATCTTACCGTACCGGTTAGTTTTCCTGCTTCCATCAATTCTTTAATCGCTACCGCTGCCCCTAAACTCCCAACTCCAAACATGTTGTGGCCACATCCATGCCCGGGAGCTCCTTCCTGATAGGGTTCTTTCACCGGACTGGCTTTTTGGGAAATTCCAGGCAGTGCGTCAAATTCTCCTAATATGCCGATAACAGGTTTGCCAGAACCGTAGGACGCGATAAAAGCTGTTGGCATTTCGGCAACTCCTAATTGTACCTCAAATCCCTGAGATTTTGCGTAATCGGATAAGGCTTTGGAAGAATTATGTTCTTCAAGCGCTGTCTCGGCGTAAGCCCAGATTTTATCGCTTAATTCGATTAATTCGGCCTGATGTTTTTCGACTGATTCGATTACGGCCTGTTTGCTTTTGGATATTTTGTCTTTTTTCTGGGCTAAGACTGATAGATGGCTAAACAGGAACCAGGAAAAAATGATGAGAAGTGGTAGTGGTTTCATAAATGGATAAACGTTTGGAAGAGGAAATTAAAGGGAAAATTGATTAGGTGCAAATAGGAATTTTTATACTGTATGGGAGAGTGAGTAAATTTAAAGGTTTTTAGGGTAGGCGGTCCTGGAGGACCGGGATACTATCAGGTATTGTTTTCCGGACTTTCAGTCCGTCAACATCAAAAGCCTTTAGGCTTGAAAGAATCGCGGTCTGAAAGACCGGAATACAACCAGTTGTTTCCCGGACTTTTAGTCCGAAAAAAACATTAAGCCTAAAGGCTTAATAAAAACCCCACCCAAAATCACCCAAAAAAAATTTCCCAACCAAGTGGTTACGTTCCGCTCATTTCTGCAATTAACCACAAAAACAATCATGGAATACAGAGCCTATTACAGAAGAAATCTCCCTCATTATCAACCCAAAGGGGAAACCTATTTTGTGACTTTCAGATTAGTGGGAAGTATCCCTGCGGAAGTGGTAAAAAAACTCACCATAGAAAGAAAAAAACTGGAAGAAATCTTTCTCATGGACAGAATTCTCAGTAAGGGGTATATTACCCTGATCAACCGTATTTTCTTCCAAAAATACGAAGCGTTTTTAGATCCTGCTGAGCATGGGCCACGATGGCTCATACAAGATGATATTGCAGAAATTATTCGTACAACTCTTCACTATTGGGATAGGAAAAGAATAGATATGATCGCCTATTGTATTATGCCCAATCATGTAC
>JAGQVA010001247.1 GCA_020438265.1 Bacteroidota bacterium | reverse complement strand
GTTAAACAAGAGCGTAAATTACTCAAAATTAATTTTGGCCCTCTGTAATTGTGATCACAGAATCCGGCACGGAATCTCGTTAATTTTGTCTCAAATTTCACTTCTTCAATCTTCTGATACATGAATCTGGAAAAAATCTTCCCGGTATTATCCTGGGCTAAATCATATTCCAAAAATGACTTAAAGGGCGATCTCATGGCAGGTTTGACTGTCGGAGTCATGCTAATCCCTCAGGGAATGGCTTACGCGATGATTGCTGGTCTGCCGCCTATTTATGGTCTTTATGCTTCGACGCTGCCTTTGATCCTATACGCTCTCATGGGTACTTCCCGGCAACTGGCAGTTGGTCCGGTGGCGATGGTCTCTCTTCTTACTGCTGCCGGAATTGGCACCATTGCAGAAGCTGGTACGGAAACCTATCTCACGCTGGCGATTACCCTGGCGTTTATGGTGGGAATGATTCAATTTTTGCTGGGACTGTTTCGACTGGGTTTTCTTGTGAATTTTCTCTCTCATCCGGTTATTAGTGGTTTTACTTCCGCAGCGGCTTTGATTATTGGTTTGAGCCAGTTAAAGCATCTCCTGGGCATTGACATTCCCCGAAGCCATCATATTCATGAAATTATCATTCACGCGATAGAACAAGCTGGTCAAATCAACTGGATGACATTCATCATAGGGCTGGGAGGGATTTTTATTATTAAAGGAGTCAAAAAAATTCATCCTTCTATTCCGGGACCATTGGTTACTGTGGTTGTGGGTATAGCCGTAGTGGCTGGATTTGGCCTGGCTGATCAGGGGGTGAAAATTGTCGGAGAAGTCCCACAGGGATTACCCGGACTTTCTTCTCCGGATGTAAGCATGGCTACGTTGAAAAGCTTATTTCCCATTGCACTGGCTATCTCTCTGGTAAGCTTTATGGAGAGTATTGCCGTTGCCAAAGCCATTCAGAATAAACACAAAAATTATCAGGTCATTCCCAACCAGGAGTTAATTGCGCTCGGGGTTGCCAATATTGGCGCTTCTTTCTTTCAATCTTATCCGACTACAGGGGGATTTTCAAGAACAGCAGTTAATGATCAGGCAGGAGCCAAAACAGGTCTGGCTTCGATTATCAGTGCGCTGTTGATTGTATTGACCTTACTTTTCCTCACTCCCTTATTTTATTATCTCCCCAAAGCGATTCTTGCATCAGTGATTATGGTTGCTGTGTTTGGGTTAATTGACTTGAAAGAAGCCAAACATTTGTGGCACGCTGACAGGACAGATTTCTGGATGTTGGTTGTTACTTTTGCCGGAACTTTGGTTTTTGGAATTGAACAAGGGATTGGATTGGGAGTTGTATTATCACTTTCTATGGTAATTTTGAGAACAACCCGTCCTCACATGGCAGAATTGGGAAAAGTGCCTGATACCATATTTTACAGAAATGTAGGACGTTTCCAACAGGTGGAAAAGCGTCCCGACCTGCTGATCGTTCGATTTGACAGTCAGCTGTATTTTGCCAATATTTCTTTCTTTAAAGAAACCTTAAATGAGTGGGCAGAGAAAAAAGGAGATGCCCTGGATACAATCATTATCAATGCAGAGAGTATAAGTAAGGTTGACAGCAGTGCGATTCATGCACTTGAAGAACTTATCAATGAGTATAGAAGTAAGGGGATTGACATATTATTTACAGGGGTCATTGGTCCTGTCAGAGATGCATTCAACCGGGGACATCTGATAGACAAGATTGGTGAGGAAAATTGTTTTATGAGTGTGCAGGGAGCAGTTGATTACGTGGATCGT
>JAGQVA010001246.1 GCA_020438265.1 Bacteroidota bacterium | reverse complement strand
CGCACATTTTTCCTATGCCCATAATTCGAGAGACACCTATTATCCAACCACTTACAATTATCTCTTCTTAAACGGGGGATATGGCTTTGAAATCAACGCTTCTAAAGATGTGTATTTAGGGACGAATGTAAATATTGGCACACATACCTTCAGCAAAAAAAACGAGTCCCCAGCCAACATGCTAATTTCAAATGATCTTTTTGATGAGTTTGGTGTAAACTTTGGCGCTCAGGTAAATATTGGATACAGATTCTAAACAGGCCTTTTTTATCCTGATACCTTTCATTAATGAGGGAAATTTCCTATTGTGATAATGCTAAAATTCAGGTAAATTCATGCTATTACCCCAAAAATAAAGATTCAAGTGGTGCGGCCAATCTTTTCATTCGCACTAAAAGCACAAAAATCTTTTAATTCCCGATTATGAAAAACCTGATGATTGTATCAACCTGTTTCCTGACTTTGGCATTTTCCTGCCGGGAACAAAACCAGCCGATGAATCTAAGCTGTGTGGAATACTGGGCGGAAATTAATTTTGCCAATTTTTGCGGGTTGAGCATGAGCAATTTTGACTTCAATTCCATTCCCAATGATATCTGCAATGCAGATCAAAACAGTTCTTATCCGTTTGATGACCTGGTTTCAATAAGGGTTTTTAACCATTTTTCCAGTGATGCTGCAAAGGATGAATATGACACTGAAGAAGCGGATGCGCTTCTGGTTGGCGGGTATACTGCTCTCACGGATCTCGGTGATGACGCCTATGCGATCCTGAATTCTCAGTTTGGAGAACTTGATGACGCCATCGTTCTTGTATTATTTGATACTTATACCGTTTATGTTGAAGTCAACGGAAATGCCGTCAATGGAGCGAATAACTGCTTTGATGAAAGCTCCGTGATAGAATTTGCCAGGTCTTTGGTGAGTCCTTTGTGAGGATGTTTCTGTTTTATTTTTCCGATTTCCAGATGAATGAACCAAAATTGCCGGGTTACAGTTAGTATCTCTGGTAAATTTCTTTTAATTGCCTCTCAATCGATACTTTTTAGATACACTTAAGATTTCCCACAGATAACACAAATTCCACAGATAAATCCCATGACTAAGCGTTTCGATCCGTGAAATCCGTGTCAACTGTGGGAGATTTTTAAAAAGTGTTGATAGTGAGTTAATTATATCAACGATAACAGAAAAATCTATGACCAGGAAAAAAATAGGAAAATCCAATCTCGAAATCGCTCCCATTGTCCTTGGAGGAAATGTTTTTGGCTGGACACTCAATGAAAGCCAATCTTTTGATATTCTTGATCAGTTTGTTGCTGAAGGCTTTAATTTTATTGATACCGCAGATATATATTCAGCCTGGGCGAAAGGAAATAAGGGCGGCGAATCCGAAACCGTGATCGGAAACTGGATGAAAAAGCGCAACAACCGCGATCAGGTAGTTATCGCCACTAAAGTAGGAGGTGATTTTGGAGATGGAATAAAAAATGTATCCGCACCCTATATCAAAAAAGCAGCAGAAGATTCGCTCAGAAGATTACAAACAGATTACATTGATCTTTACTACACACATTTTGATAATGAAGAAACCCCTCTGGAAGAAACGCTTTCTGCTTATCAGGAGCTAATTGCCGAGGGTAAGGTTCGTTATATAGCTGCTTCGAATATGTCTCCCGAGCGTTTGAAGGGTTCCATGGAATTGGCGGAAAAAGAAGGATTTCCTGCTTATCAGGCTTTGCAACCACATTATAATTTGCTAGAAAGGGAGAAATACGAAACGCAGTATGCA
>JAGQVA010001245.1 GCA_020438265.1 Bacteroidota bacterium | reverse complement strand
CAAAAACATAAAAATGGTAACTATATACTGGTGATATGCAGAAAAAGCGCCCATACTCGCCTGACGGGTTGAAAATCCTCCGGTGGAAAGAGTCGCCATGGAGTGGCAAATCGACTCGAAAAAATTCATTCCCCCAAACATCAGAAGGATCATTTCCAGAAGGGTGAGAGAAACATAAATATACCAAAGCCTTTTGGCGGTTTCTTTAATTCTGGGAGTGAGTTTATCAGGAGTAGGTCCTGGCACCTCAGCTGCATAGAGCTGCATTCCACCAATTCCCAAGAGTGGTAGAATCGCAATAGTTAAAACGATAATTCCCATTCCGCCAATCCAGTGCGTCATAGCCCGCCAGAAGTGTAATCCTTTGGGTAAATCCTCAATATTACCTCCCAAAATTGTCGCTCCGGTAGTCGTAAAGCCCGACATGGTTTCAAAAAAAGCATCTGTAAAGGATGGAATGGCTCCACTTAGTACATAAGGCAAAGCTCCGATAACGGACATCACTACCCATCCCAGGGTTACAATCAAATATCCATCCCTCTTTCTTAATTCTCCGCTTTTTCTTTTTCCCGGACGGGTAAAAAACCATACTCCTCCACCCAAAACCAGTGCACTCAACCCGGAAATTAAAATAGCACTCAGATCACTGCTTTGATAGTATAGAGAAAAAGGAATCGCTAATAACATGGCAAGCCCACTGATTCCCACCAGCATTCCCAATACATTGGTAACTATCCTGAAATTGAACATAAATGGAATTCTTCTCGTTTCAATACTTATATGCAGATTTTCTGCATACCCATCCACAAAGCCTTCATTACCTCGACGTAAGTTTACAGGCTTTTTTCATAAAAACCATAAAATTTTAGCACACATGAAGACATTTACCATGTTCATGCTTGGCATGAGCGCGATTTTGATGGCCTCTGGCCAATGCGTTTATTTTTCAGAATATCTGGAAGGAACCGGCAATAATAAATGCCTCGAAGTCTATAACGGGACGGGAAACATCATTGATCTGGCAGCCGAAGGGTATACCATTTATATGTATGCCAATGGGAGCAATTCTCACACAGGAACCGTTGCTCTGAGTGGGATACTTGCTCCATCTGAAGTAATGGTGGTTTGCCATCCGGGGGCTGATTCGGCGATTTTATCGATAGCTGATCAAACTTCCGGGAATGTGAATTTTAACGGAGATGACGCAGTGGAATTAGTCAATAATCTGGGTTCATTAGATGTAATCGGTGAAATTGGCTTTGATCCGGGAAGCGAATGGGTTGGAATAACATGTACCGATGGAACCGCAAATGGAACCATGCAACGAAAGGCAAATCTGGCTTGTCCGGGTTTTAATGGAAGTTCCAGTTTTGATCCGGATTTGGAGTGGGATTGTTTTCCGGTTAATACCTTTTCAGATCTGGGAAGTCACACAATGACAGCCTGTGTCATTACCGATTTTGAGCTTATCATGGACTCCTGTGCCAATGGGATCGCTGATGCCAGCCTGCATTTTTATGTCAATAACTCTGCCTCTTCTGCTTTTGAATTGATGATCAGCCCTGATCCGGGGGGCTATTCCGGGGTTTATAATTATGTAGGGAGTTTGCCTTTTTCTATTTCCGGACTAGCAGCCGATAGTATAACCAGTTATGATTTAGTCATTCGGGATACTGCGGATACTTCCTGTAGTGCCCAGATTAACAACCTGATCTTTGATTGCCCCATTGCGAATCAATTGTCTTTTGCTTCTATTCCACCGGGTTGTGTCGGGGTGAATAACCAGTTTATC
>JAGQVA010001244.1 GCA_020438265.1 Bacteroidota bacterium | reverse complement strand
CATTTCTTTAAATTCGAAGTTTATTTGATTAAATATGGTAAATTTCCCTCAGAATCATCAATTTTTTTTTCATCTTGGTTTGGCCAAAGCTGCCTCCACTTTTTTGCAACGACAATTCTTTCCAACACTTTCAGGGATTCACTTCGTCAAGAAAAAATACTTTGGTCAACACCGAAATCCAGATTTTGTCTCCCAACATCCAAACATCCTCTTTAGCTTTGAATTTCATAAATTCCTTCCTGCCAAACTGATTGAAATCAGCAAATTATACCCGGAGGCAAAAGTTATCCTGGTTTTCAGAGAGCACTCAAGCTGGCTGGAATCCAAATATCGGTACCATGTGAGAAAACACGGGAAAGAGAGTTTTACAGCGTTTTTTGATTTGGAAGATAATCGGGGAGTCATCCGACAGGAAGAGGTGATGTATCAACAAATTATTGAGACGGTCTACACCCATTTTCGTCAGAAACCTCTTTTCCTGAACTACCATGATCTTCGCAAAAATCCAGACCGTTTTTTTCAGCCACTTTGCCAATATCTGGGCGTTGAGTTACCCACTTTACCCCAACGGCAGACTGTCAATCGTGCCTTTAATGACAAACAGATCAGGTATTTGCTGGCTTTAAACCGTGTGTATCCATACGCTCCTCTGAAATCTTCAGTCAAAATGTTCAACAAAATTCACTATAAATTCAGGGAATTCTTGCTGCATTCCTGGGCTTTTTTGGCTCGGTTTCTTCCGGCGAAATCGCCGGAGTTGCCGATTATTCCTACAGGAATACAGGACCAAATCCGGGAATTTTACAAGGACGACTGGGCATACTGTCTAAGTCAGGTGAGTCGCACGACTCAGAACGGGCAGAGCCCGTAGTCGGGTTCTCCAGAGCCCGACCCAAAGAGCAAGTCACTCTGATTTCAGTAAAAGTGAATCTCAAAGATTCATAAAAGTCTTGGGCTGGATCGCCCACAAAGTCGGCCCGGATTCAGGAGAATCCCACTGCTGTGCTCAGCACCCTGTCATAATGCTGTATGCAGGTACTCCAGTCGTAGTGCTCGACGTAGTGCTGGAAACTTTTTTGCCAATTGGGAAAATCGCTGATTAACTCCTCTAATCGCAAGTAAAGCTCCTCCTCATTTTCGTAGAAAATCTCGGGATGAATTTCCTCGGGGAAATGTTCCGGGTAAGCCAACCGCTTTGGCAATAGTGGATAACAGCCACAATAAACGCCCTGAATCACGCTGATTCCAAAAAAATCCTGAATAGCCGTAACCGGCAAAATATCTGCTTTCCAGAGCCATTGGGCGTATTCGGAAAAATTTTTGGCGTAGCCCCAATGAAGAATTTTTGCTTTGAGACGTTTTTTTACTTCGGTAAATATGGCTGGCTTTTTCCCAAAAGATTCTCCTAAAACCACCAGTTGAAAATCCTTTCCCTCTTCATCAAGTCTGAATAATGTCTTGAAAAAAACATCCGGGTTTTTGTCGTATTCCCAGCGATGATTCCAGAGAATCATGGGAACCTCGTTCTCAGGAAACCCTTCTTTTGCTTCTGCTAATTGGGAAAAATTCATTCCCAATGGTAAAACTGCTGATTTTTCCCTGATTATCTGAATGTTTTCCATTTCGCGATGGTCCGGAAACTGTTGTAAAAATCCAGTCAGAGCTCCGAGAAATGAATTTCGGTGGTAAGCAGAATTAAAAAATACACGGTCGGCAACCAATGCAGAAGTATAGTTGATAAAGGCATAATGATTATCTCGCTTTAGTCCCGGATCGGGATCATCAGGCGACCAG
>JAGQVA010001243.1 GCA_020438265.1 Bacteroidota bacterium | reverse complement strand
ATCCCAAAGCCATACAGACGGACGCAAAGCGGATGATCTAATCCCAGTTCGAGCCAACCAAAACGGCTTAAGATTTTTTTTTCTGATTCTTGTTGGGGGATAAGACCGACTTGTCCCCTTCCAGAACCTTACGACCAAATTCTAAAAACCAGGTCTCAAAGTCTTTCTCGAAGTCATAGGCGTTCTTGTTTTCGGGATGTTGGGCTAACCATTCATCATAGGCAGCACTGGCTTGTTGGAGAAATTCAGTTTTACTTAACATTTTCAGACTTTTTCCCCTAATTTACTAATTGGGTGGGAAATCTGACGTACACCCGTCTAATTCTATGTTTCCTTCTTTTTATCTATGTGCAAGCTAAATATGCTATTGTGGCTATGTGGTAAAATAACTTTTCGCCTCTTTAATTCTTCACCTTTAGCGAAGCCACATACTCATAATGTCCTCCCTCCACCAGTTTTTCGCAGGTATAACCATTGACCCTTGCGTGTTTTTCCAGCCGTGGATAATCAATATACAGCCAGTCAAAAATCTCCCCGCAAACTTCCCCATAACACATTTGGTAAGAGATAATTCCATAATACCTGTCGGGATTGAGAATTTCCTGATTGTCTTTTTCGTAGAGATAGGCAATATCAGAAGAGTCAAACAGAATTTGGCCGCCGGGTTTCAAGAGCGATTTTGCATGTCCAAGAAACTGATTCAATCCCTTCAAATCTCCTACCAGTCCAATGCCATTCATCAATAATAACAGGGTATCAAATTTTCGTTTGGTAAAATCCCAGATACTCCCGTGAATGATATTTTCCACACCCCGACTTTGCATAATATCAACTGCTCCCGGAGAAATATCCATCGCAACTACGTCCATTCCTATGTTCTGAAGATGCAACGTATGGCTCCCCGCACCCGCACCGATATCGAGCACTTCCCCATAACATGCCTCCAGGGCTTTTTGCTCCCAGTTCGGCATTTGCGAATAACTCCGGAAAAGATACCGAACCGGGATTTCATCATTTTCAGCAAGGTCGGAAAACACCTGTATCGTTGCCCCCAGGTTACCGCCAAAATAATCGAGCATGGCGGTACCGAAAGGATCAAGGGCAGGGTTTGTGATAATATGCGTATTCAATATCGAGGGCTTTCCCGCAAGATAAAGATTATCTGGCCCTTTTCTGTATAATTCCAGTCAGGTTTTCTCCGTTAATGACTGCCTGTACCAAATATTGACCTGTGGGAACTTCATTTCCGTTACTGTCATTTCCATTCCATTCAACTACATAATCACCTCGTTGTCCCATGTATAATTTGAGCGTTTTTACAAGTTTTCCCTGAATATCAAAAATGCGGATTTCCACCCAGTCCTTCACTTCCTCTTTTACTGTAATCGCAAATTGAATTTGATCGGAAAAAGGATTGGGGAACGCCTTTATCGACATCATTGAAGAAGAATGATCCAGCTCTACTTCTACAGATGTCGTATTTCCATTTCCACCAGTATTTGAAGAAAGGCTCGTAAAAGGACTCACCACCTGATAACACAAACTTATATCTATCACTTCCTGTTTGACCAATTCAGCCGCCGAATCAGGCAAAAGCGCAAAATAATCCCCCATTAAAGATTCTATTTTTTTCTTCGCCCAGAGTTTTACTAAAAACTTATTTCCCTCGATAAAAGAATCCGTCAGCACTAAAGGATAAGCATATTGTTGCGCATTTATTTGATTGGTACCCGAAAGCGTTACCTGTCCTGAATCTGGTTGCTGATAACGGCCCACTACCATTAATTGCCTTCCTTT
>JAGQVA010001242.1 GCA_020438265.1 Bacteroidota bacterium | reverse complement strand
GGCAAAGGCTTCAGACCGTCCCGAAAATTTTATTGGCCTGCATTTCTTTTCACCTGTTGACAAAATGCCTCTGGTGGAAGTGATCGTAGGAGAAAAAACGAATAATCGGGCCATTGCGGCGGCGATTGATTATACCGTTGCTATTCGCAAGATTCCCATTGTGGTCAATGACAGTCGGGGTTTTTACACTTCCCGCACTTTTGGGACTTATCCTTCTGAAGCACTTTTTCTGCTTGAAGAAGGTGTTCCTGCTGCTATGATCGAAAACATCGCTAAAACCAAAGGCATGGCAGTAGGGCCGTTAGCCGTTTTGGATGAAGTTTCGTTGACCTTAAGTCTCCACGTTTACGAAAGTGATCCTTCTCCTAATAAACCAGCCTATTATACCCGTTCCTATGAACTCACCAAAAAACTGGTCAAGGAGCATGGACGTGAAGGGAAAAAAATCGGCAAAGGGCTATACGATTACCCACAGGGAGGGAAAAAGCGCCTCTGGCCCAAACTGGCTGAGATTTTCAACTCGAATCCCGATGCCCTGGATCGCGAAACCATCGCCAAAAGAATCCTGCACCGTCAGGCAATAGAAGCCTATCGCTGTCTGGATGAAGGAGTTTTGAGGTCTGTCTCTGATGGCGATATTGGTTCGATTCTCGGTTGGGGATTTCCTTTTTACACCGGTGGAGCCCTTTCCTATATTGATTTTGTAGGCATTCAGCAATTCGTTGCTGAATGTGATGATTTTGCGGAGCGTTTTGGAGAGCGGTTTAAAGTGCCTGATAGTCTAAGAACCTTGGCAGAAGCGGGAAAATCAGTCCATGATTTTGAGGCGATTAAGGCATAGTTAGTTGAAAAATATGCCGTAGGCATTACTAGAGAGTAAGGCATCCAGGCGCGCCGGACCGGAAAATTTGGTGCTTTGGGGAGGCCTGCGCGATGCATAAAATTTTCCAGTTTTTTGATCCACTTTTTTCAAAAAAAGTGGAAAACATAAATAGATATGAAAAGCCTGAAACTAACGATAAACAATAACTACGCAGTAGTACAAATTGATCACGGCAAGGTCAATGCTATTGACACAACCCTTGCCAGCGAGCTTCTGCAAACCTTTCAGGAGCTTGCCGAAAATGACGAAGTCAAAGGAGTTCTCCTGACAGGGAGGCCGCATTGCTTTAGCGCAGGCCTGAATATCATGAGTCTGGCCAGTGGCGGCATTGAAGGGGTAAAAACCTTTTGGGGTAATTATCTTCGTGCTTTGCAAATGATGGTGCGTTTTCCCAAACCGCTGGTCTGTGCCATTACCGGTTATGCGCCAGCCGGAGCAACGATTTTGACTTTATGCGCCGATTATCGCATCATGGGGAAAGGCGAAAAACACGTCATTGGTATGCATGAATTTAAGATGTCCATGCAGATTCCGGAATTACTTTGTGATATTTTTTCTTATTATCTTGGGGAAAAACTTGCCTGGGAACTGGTCCAGAAAGCTGCTCTTTTAAACAGTGATGAAGCATTGGAAATAGGGCTCGTGAATGAATCGGTTGAAGTGGATGAGGTGATGGAGCGAGCAGAAAAGGCGCTCAAGAAACGGATTGGGGTATATGGCCCGGTTTATCAGAAATCCAAAAATTACTTTCGCAAAGGTTTATTAAAACTGGTAGACCGGGATATTGATGCAATGGTTGAGGTCATTGCTGAAGATATGGCTGATCCCTTTGTGATGAAATCGATTGAGATGTTTTTGACTGGTCTGAAGAAGAAAGGGTAAACTTTGGTAATTTTTGAGAGTGGATTATTTTTC
>JAGQVA010001241.1 GCA_020438265.1 Bacteroidota bacterium | reverse complement strand
GGTTTTCTATTCAGGATAGTAAAAAGGGAATTATACTCTGTGCGAATATCTTCAGGGTTCATCCGAATGATACGCGCAATCTGAAAGGGCACGCTATTCTGAAAAAAAGCCATCCAGTCTCTTTTGGTCAAATGGCTATCTATCCGATAATAATTTACCTGGCGGGCATATTCATAAACAAAATCCAGGATTTGTTCCAGACTCCGGTCATCGACTTTCATACTTTCCGGATCCAATGCTTCCAGTCGGCGGTCATCCTGACTTCGTCCGTCTCTCACTAAAGGATGTGTATGTCGATATAAATTATCCATATTAAGAATCTGAAATCATTCCATTTGCTGATTTTGGAAATTCAGCAAATGGAAAAAAGTAAAATGTATTGCCTTAAACGGGGACTTCTATACCCTCATTTTCATAGAAATTAAATACAAAGTTGAACCGCGAGTTTGTGCGTTTAATGATATAATCCACAGAGATGATGAGGCGACCAGCGATTGCATCGGCAGAGTCTGCTTCACTCACCACAACCTTTTCGGTTCGGATTCTGGGTTCAAAGTACAAAATCGCGTCCTCCACCAGATCCCGTACGAATGTCAGCAATGTGCTATTCATGGGTTCAAACTGGTAATCCTTGAGATTGCAACCATAATTGGGGCGCATAACCCGCTCGCGGAGGCTGGTGAAAAGCAGTATCTCCAGGCTTTGGTTGATATCTTTTTCTGCCGATACCATTTTCACCCCGCTACTGGAGTCATCAAACTCTGGCGGGAAAGCCCACCCCGTTCCTAAAAAAGCATTATCGTCTGCCATGAGATCCTAACTGTTTTATGCCATTCATTTCGCCGGTTTCTACCTGATCAGTCCACGGCCTTCACTCACCGTCTTTTTCGGCAATTCCTTGATTGTTTCCTTGGCTGGTTTTTTCAGAGAACCGGGAGGGTTGTGATGGACCTCAGATCCTTTGATCTTGACTTTTCCACCCGAGCTCAACTCCATGCCTTTTTTTCCTTCGTACAAGATTTTACTCTTGGCTTTTGCTTCAAAATTATCGTCTGTATTCAGGCTAATCTTTTTCTTTGCATCGATGATCACCTTTTCTTTTGCCTGCAAGACAATATTTTTATCACTTTTCAGGGTGATCCCGTCTTTGTGCATGACAATCTGGTTGCCATGAGCCTTTTTGTCTTTGATGGTAATGGTGTTTTTGGAATCATTCAGCTCAATGATATTGCCTTCGGGAGTTCCTATGACAATGATTTTTTCTTTATCATCAAAAACCAGCCTTAGTTTTTCGTCCGTTACAAATCCTTTGTATTCTCTGGCTACGCCAGTAAAATAAGGAGGAACTCCCTTAAAGACATTTCCAAGCACAACGGGTTTTCGAGGGTCCTGATTGATAAATCCAACAATTACCTCATCACCAGGTTTGGGAGGAAAATAAGTTCCTCTGGAGGCACCCGCATCCAGCACTGCATGTTTGGCGGGAAATCCTTTAGAAACAGGGCCAATAATGGGAATATCAACCATTACATCTGCGCCTTTCAATCCTAAAACCTTGGCGGTACGTAACCCTTTGGCGGATTGCAGCAACTCCGCTGCCTGATCCAGAATTTTTCCCAAAAGGCCACTTCCACCTCCGTCTCCACCTGCGGCTCCACCTCCACCTCCGCCCCAGTCTTTTTGTTCGAGACCAAACTCAGCAGTTGTAGTCCAGCTATTGGATTCAAAGACCTGCTGGGTAGAAGCGACAAAGGCTTTACCTCCAAAACGGGCACCAACTCCTCCCAATCCAACCACG
>JAGQVA010001240.1 GCA_020438265.1 Bacteroidota bacterium | reverse complement strand
AGAAGGGGCCAATATGCTGGCTGACGCCCTGACTCCTCACGGGGGAATTGTGATGTGGCGGGCTTTTGTTTACAGTAATGAAGAACCTGAAGATCGCGCCAAACAGGCCTATAACGAGTTTGTTCCTCTCGATGGAAAATTCAGAGAGAATGTGCTGATTCAGGTAAAAAATGGTGCAATTGACTTTCAGCCCCGTGAGCCTTTTCATCCCCTTTTTGGAGCGATGCCTCAAACTCCTCTGATGATGGAATTTCAGATTACCAAAGAGTATCTGGGACAGGGAACTCATCTGGTAGGGCTTTCGACCATGTATGAAGAAGTACTGAAAAGCGATACCTATGTCAAAGGAGAAGGTTCGACCGTTGCAAAAGTGATTGATGGATCTCTACATGGTTATTCATTAACAGCTATTGCAGGGGTTTCAAACATTGGTACAGCACGCAACTGGACAGGGAATCTGTTTGGACAAGCCGACTGGTTTGCTTTTGGACGCCTGGCCTGGAATCCTCATGCCAATTCGGGGGATATTTTTAAAGAATGGACAAAATTGACTTTCACAGATAATCAGAAAGCGCAGGAAACCATTGTAGAAATGTTGGCAACTTCTCACGAAACCTGTGTCCGGTATATGACACCTTTGGGATTGCACCATATCATGGGTCCAGGTCATCATTACGGCCCCGGTCCATGGGTAAGTCAAATGCCCCGTGCAGACTGGACTTCAGTGTATTACCATAAAGCCGATGAAAATGGGATCGGTTTTGACCGTGTAAAAACGGGTAGTGATGCCTTATCACAATATGCAGAAGGATATCAAAAACTGATTGAAGATCCGAAAACCTGCCCGCCGGAATTTCTCCTTTGGTATCATCATCTACCCTGGGATTTCCAAATGCAAAGCGGAAATAGCCTCTGGAATGAGATCTGCCTGCAATACGAACAAGGGGTGAAAGAAGCAGCAGAATTAGGCGAGAAATGGGCCTCAGTTAAACCTTTTATTGATGAAGAGAGGTTCAATCAAGTTTATATGCACCTGAACATTCAGGCCAAAGAAGCCAAATGGTGGCGGGATGCCTGTTTGAGTTATTTTCAGTCTTTTTCAAAGCGTGATTTACCTGAAGGATTGGAAAAACCGCCGCATGATTTGGAGTATTATGAATCGTTGCGATTCCCTTATGCGCCGGGGATACGGCCGCGCTGGTAAAAATTAGTCAGATACAGGCAATGACGCAAAATTTTGCGTCATTGCCTGTATCACATTTACAATTAAACCCAATAATCCCATGAGGTATATTCTTCTTTTCCTCCTCCTCCCCTTCTCCATCCAGGCCCAAATCAGCCTGCCAAAGCTCGTCAGTGACGGAGCCGTCCTCCAACGCGACCAACCGCTGAAAATCCGGGGATACGCTTCTCCCGAAGAAAAAATCACCATTACCTTCGATAAGAAAAAATACAGGACCAAAGCCGATCAAAATGGCAACTGGACTGCCACCCTCCCCGCATTTCAGGCTGGCGGCCCTTACGAAATGGTTCTCAAAGGCAAAAATGAAATCCGTATCAAAGATCTTTTGTTTGGTGATGTCTGGCTCTGTACCGGCCAATCGAATATGGTTACGCCAATGGAAAGGGTAAAGGAAAAATATCCCGACGAAATTGCCAACGCCAATTATCCTGAAATCAGGAATTTCTTTATCAAAACCATGACGAATCTGGAAGGCCCTCAAAACGATTTTCCTGATGGCTCATGGTCTATTGCCACTCCGGAAAATGTGATGCGTTTTGGTGCTGTAAGTTATTTCT
>JAGQVA010001239.1 GCA_020438265.1 Bacteroidota bacterium | reverse complement strand
ATTATATGCCTATGGTGTTGCCTCTGGCAAGGCCATTCTCTACCGAGAAATTTTGATAGGAAAGGTTGGTTATCTGTAATTGATTACAAAATAATATCTTCATATTTGTAATGAAATACAAATTTTCATAAAATTTATTGTAATAAATTACAATGGAATTATTATTTGAAATCAATAACCGGCGAGTATCTTCTGTTTCAGATAAGTTTCAACGTAGCCTGGCAGGACAAATCAACTGGAATTGACAATAAAATTCCCTTGTGGCTGTTTGGGTTTCTTTATTGATAATCGGGAGATTTTGCCTAACCACCTTACCAAATTCCCTCCACCAAAATCTCCCGCCCCATAAATTCCAGCTTATCTCCTACCCTTTTTCCAAAAAGTTCTTTACCAATCGGAGAAGCTAACGAAATCACAAAATAAGGTTTCCCCTCAACGGACACTTTGCCCAGGCTTACCGAAAAGAAATACATCCCTTCATTGGTTTTGACCAGACTACCCAATCCGACCTGGTCCGGCTTTGACTCTGGATTGATTTGCGTTAGCAGAGACAGCATTTTTTCTGTTTTCCCTAATAAGCCCACTTGTTTGTCGATCTCTTGTTTGATCATCTCCCGGGAGGTCTCAAATTTATCTCCGGCGCTGCTTTTTGTATCTTCGCTGGCTGCTTGTTGTGCGTCTTTGATATTACGGTTGAGAGTATTGATCTTATCGGTGAGGAGATTCTGGCAGGTCTGATGCAGAGCTATTTTATCGGAATTAGACATGGAAGTTGATTTATGGCTAAAGATAATGGAGGTTGAGTGAAAGCCTATTGATCCTTTTCTCCATTCATTGGAATTATATTCGCATGAGGAAATCCGAGGATAATCCTCCGATGCAGATTAAACCATTTTTCGCAATGATCAATGACCCAACTGTCTGCCGAAATGGTAATGATTTCCGGGTGCTGCACAATGACTTTATCGGGGTTATTATTGAGTTCCACTTCCCAGTTAAATCCTTCTTCTTCAGCCATTTCCAGCATCAGGCGTTTTAATCTTCCACTATTGGAAACAGGGCGATCAAGGTAAAATTTCGCCTCTTTTATTCCCAGTTCATTTATTTCTTTTCCAATGATTTTTAGTGCTGGCATGGTTTCCTCAACCCTGCGATACGTTCCGTGCAGACTGGCGATATCCCGAAAACTATTGTCCCGGCAGTCAAGAATAATTCCTCCGGCCAGGCCACTTTCCACTGTGATCAGGAGGTTATAACCATCGATGATCACGGGCTGATCTTTGACTGCTTCTTCTGCTATTTCTTTGGCCAGTCGGTTGGCAAGAGCCTGATCGCTGCAACTGGATCGTAATAACGCATTGCGTTGCCTTTGTGTCAGACGATATCGATCTCCCACCAGTTTGAGCGCCCCATTTTCTGAATAACCACGAGAGAGAAGATAGGACAAATCAGAAACCGCCTGATTCAGAATCGGGATCTTTTTAAGAGCAAATAATTTGGAATCGTTGGCGTGTTGACCCCGATGCTTTTGTTTCGACGGCATGGCATGAAGGTACAAACAAAAGTATTGTGGGAAAAATAAGAGCCGAGGAAAAAATAAATTGCTTTTACTTTCTGTTTAATCTCCATGCAGAGAGACCTGACTGGGGGTGAGCAGTTGACGAGGAAACAAAAAATTCAAGCTCATTCAGAGTTAAGTGCCCTATCAAACTCGCCAGCATGGCTTCTTCTTCCGAAAGTTCTTCATCCAGCATTTCCGGAGAAAAATAATTATTGACAAAATGAGTGTCAAAATTCCCTGAGCG
>JAGQVA010000122.1 GCA_020438265.1 Bacteroidota bacterium | reverse complement strand
ATTGGTACGAGTTTAAATCTCTTTTGGAAAAGACTAGAATTCGGGGTTAATTTTAACAACTAATGAGGTTTTAGAGAATCTTTAACTAAAGCCGTTAGCTATTGGCCTTTAGCTTTTGGTTGAAATACTCTCTGCTAATAGCTAAAGGCCAATAGCTAAAAGCCAAATGCTAACTTCCATTTATCTATGTTCTCGCGAGAATACGAATGTCCATCCTGCGGAGCACCCGTGAAACAATCCCAACCAGGTTCTAAAACACTGGTGTGTACGTATTGCAGCCAAGCCAGCCATATCAATGCAGATTCTTTGCAGGCAGTTGGTGAAAAACATCCTTTGATCGACTACGGGTCGATTTTCTCCATTGGCGCAACAGGGAGAATCGGCAGTCTTTCCGACCGCGAATTCCAGGTTTTGGGAAGGGTCAGAATTGATTATGAAGACGGATTTTGGGATGAATGGTATATTACCTTTCTGGATGATGGTTCTACCGCCTGGATTCAGGAAGACGATGGAGGATTTACCTATTTTAAAAATGAAGGAAATGTGTCCCGTTTTCCTTTGGATCGGGTACAGGTCGGAACTTACAACCAGATCGTTTCAAATTGGAAACCCGTTTTTGTAACCTCTAAAAGTAAGGCTTCCATAAACGGAGGAGAAGGAGAATTACCTTTTAAAATTATTCCAGGGGAAAAAGCTGATTTTGTGGATGGAATTTTGGATGGAAGGATTATCAGCGTAGAACTTCTCGAAGACGACACACCGCTTTTTGTGGGATATGAACTTGATTTTGACGAACTTCAACTTTCAGCAGCGGGGTATTAAACAGACTTTTTGACAGCGGATTATTATGAGTACAGCAATAAAAACTCAATCGGATTTAACGAATGTACAGCAGTTTAACTGCACAGGGTGCGGAGCTTCTCTCAGTGTGATCAATCCCAGGGCAAAATATATTGCCTGTCAATACTGCGGTTCGGTCCTGGATGCAGATTCTGAAGAACATCAGATTCTTGAAGCTCTGGGAAAACCAGACCGTCATAAACCATTTTCATTCATTCGTCTGGGGCAGGAAGCGACTTTTAACGGGAAAACCTACCAGGTCATTGCGCGGACACGCTGGCTGATGAAATACAAAGAATACTGGGTTGAAGAGGGAGAATCCGGCTATTCCAATGAAGTATGGATTTATGATGAATGGCTGATGATTGATGCCAACAGGACTTATTTTTATCTGGTGGAAGACAAAAGTGGTTATATGATTTCAGAGGAAATTATTCCCGAGACCCCTACCCTGCTCACCAATGATCTGAGAATGAGTTTTTTCCAAAAACAACCACGCCAGATTGTACGGGAATATGGAGGAGCTGAAGTAACCCATTTTGAAGGAGAGTCCAATTATGCAATAAAAAAAGGAGACAGGATTCAGTTTGCCATGTTCAGAGAACGAGGAATTGAGTATAGTGCGGAATGGCGGCTCGATGATTCTGGTCAGGAAATTAAAGAAGTAGAGTTTTTCAGAGAAATTCCCATTTCCCGAAGAAAAGTCGTGGAAGCCTTCGCCAATAATGAAGAAATTGAAAAACTTAAGATACGCGAATCCAAATGGCAGTTTGTGTTTAATGTAGCAGCAGCTACGGGTGTGGTGCTTCTTATCCTGTTTTTATACTCACTGGCAAGTAATGGGAATCTCATTCACGAGCAGGAATTTTCAGTTGTTTCCATCAAGAATGAAAACGAGGTAATTTCGCAACCCATTTCTATAGAAGAACCAGGTATGTATCAGTTGGACATGGATATCGTTTTTCTTACTGAAAATTCGAGCACCTATATTTTTGCCTATATTCTGGATGAAAATAAAACGGCAATCAGTACTATAGACGGAGATTTTTATCATGAAACCGGATATGACGACGAAGGAAAATGGACAGAGTCAAGTACTTCTTCCTCAAAAATCTTCCGGCTTCAGGAACCGGGAACCTATTATGTTCAATTATTCCAGGACACTCCTACTTCTGCTATGGGCACGTTAAAAATAGGACTAAGGTCAGGAATTCTGTTAAGCAGATATTTTCTCATTGGTTTTTTTATTTGTTTAATCGCAGCTGCGATTGCTTATAATAATAAAGGATAGGACTTATGAATGCATTCGCAAAAATACTTACCATATTGGTTTTTATTGGTTTTGGCCTTTCTCTATATGCAGGTTCTAAAGCTGGTTGGGGAGTCAGTGGCCTCCGCGATCAGGCGACAATAGATCAAATCAAAAAAAATTGCCCTGAGTACTATCAGAATAAAAACGGAGATTGTCTTCGTTCGACCTTTAGAAGCTATTTTCTGATTTATGGCTCCAGAGGGGGCGGGTTTGGTAGTGGGAAATAAATGCAAAAAGAACGTATCTTTGCTTTGAATTTCGACCATCTACCCAAAATTAACCTGACCGGGGTTTACCTATGCTTCAATGAAAAACCTGTTCCTCTTATGTGGGATCATCTTCTTGTGTGGGCAAATTTGTGCTCAGGCTCCGGGATATATCGGTAAAAAAACACCTATCACTGTTGAAGGTTTATTCTTCCCCAACCTTCTTTTCAAACTTGGAAGTCAACATCCCCTCCGGTTAAACACCCGTTATGGTGCATCATTTGAAAGAGTCATCAGCCGTCAGGTCTCTGTGGGGCTTTCCTGGGAAACTTTGCGAACAAAAACACGATACGATTTCGATATGCGAACTGGCAGCGCCGAAATTGAGGGTTATGCCTTTGCATTTGACATGAAATTTTACACCTTCAACCGAAGAGGAAATATCGCACCTTTAGGTCCTTATCAAAAAATATCTGTTTTTTATATTCCATTCAGTATGCGGGACCAGGACCTGCAATTTTATCCCAACATACAAAGAGACCTGGGGCGTTATTCCGATCTGGGCATTTCCTTAACCATGGGCTCACAAAGAATCTGGCAAAATACATACACTTATCATTGGGGTATTCGCACCGGCTGGCTACTTAATGCTTTTCAAAGAGAAACGACACCAGAGACGATTTATCTCAAGGAACTGGGGACGGTTCGGTTGCGAGGGCACTGGGGTTTTAGCTTTAATTTGGGCTTTGGGATATTATTATTCTGATTTTATGAGCAAATATCTCTTCATTTTTTCATCCCTGTTTTTGGCTTTGGGAATTCATTCAGGTTGCTCCCAAACCATTATCACATTCCCTGTTGCTGATGGTTTTGATTTTCCAGTAGGCCCTCCTAATGCAAGAAAATATTATAATGCCAATCCTTTTGGCACAGATTTACACCTGGGAGATGACTGGAATGGAGTCGGTGGAGGGAATACAGATTTTGGAGATCCGGTTTACTCAATAGGCATAGGGATCGTTTCAGTGGCGGAAGATTTTGGACCGGGTTGGGGAAATGTAGTTAGGGTGCTACACAATATTGGCACATTTGATCAACCTCAATTGATTGAATCACTTTACGCTCACCTGGACAAAATGCATGTTGCGGTGGGGGACACGTTGCAACGAGGACAGCAGCTTGGTACTATTGGGGATGCACACGGTGCTTATTATGCACATCTCCATTTGGAGATTAGGAGTAAGGCGGGCATGCCGCTGGGCGGTGGTTATTCGGAGAATACTGCGGGGTATTTGGATCCTACTAAATTTATTAAGGCAAGAAGGCCTTGAGAGTGGGGAATCCGGGGGATTTGGGGGTAGGATCGAATTCGGGAGAATCCGATTACTGTGGTCCAGTGCGTGCTGAAATTTCATTTCATCGATTTATGAAGTAATTTTGTCCGCATGGTACATATTATTGATCTCCATTTCCAGATGGACCACACGATTGCTTCTTTCGTGGTGGAAACGACTGAAGGTCCGGTGGTTATAGAAACAGGACCGCATTCTGTTTATCCGCAACTGGTTGCCGGGCTGCAAAAACTGGGCTATCAGTCCACCGATGTCAAACACGTTTTATTGACTCATATTCACTTTGACCACGCCGGTGCCGCCTGGGCATTTGCGGAGCAGGGCGCTACGGTCTACGTCCATCCCAATGGGTGGAAACACCTTCAGGACCCTACGCGTCTGTACAATTCCGCCAAACGAATTTATCAGGATCAGATGGAAACGCTCTGGGGAGACATGAAACAGATTCCAGCAGAGAAATTGATTGCAGTGGAGGATCAACAAATTTTATCTATTGGAGGAATAGATTTCCAGGCCTGGCATACGCCTGGGCATGCCAGCCATCACATTGCGTGGCAAATGGGTGCCACAGTTTTTACAGGAGATGTAGCTGGTTGTAAAATACAGGGAGGTCCAGTTGTACCGCCTTGTCCGCCACCGGATATAAATCTGGAACTTTGGTACGATTCCGTAGAAACAGTGAGAAGTCTCAATCCAGAAACCTTGTATTTAACTCATTTTGGAGAGATCAATGATCCGAATACGCATCTTGATGCAGTGAAATCGATTCTTCAGGACTGGGGAGCGTGGATGAAACCTCGCTGGGAAGCAGGTAAATCTGCGGAAGAGGTTACACCTGAATTTCAGGCTTATGCGGCAGATCAGCTTCGTGCAGCGGGACTGGATGAAGCTATGGTGCAAAAGTATGAGGCCGCGAATCCAGCCTGGATGAGTGTAGCAGGGCTGATGCGGTATTGGCAGAAGAAGTCGGAGGGAGCTTTTTAATGAAATATAAAAATAAGCCATTATTCAACCCTATTTATTGCTTATTCCGCTTTAACCATCTATCTTCATATAGATAAAGCGGATTATCAATGAAAAAAGAACTAATAGGGAGAAAAAAAGAGGTAAAAGATCTTGAAGCTGCTTTGCAATCCAACCGCCCTGAATTTGTAGCTATTGTTGGCAGACGAAGAGTTGGAAAAACCTTTTTGATCAAAGAAACCTATGGCTCATTTATTGATTTTGAGCTCACAGGCCTGCAACACGCCAAAAAGTCTGACCAGTTGCAAAATTTTATTTTTGCACTCAAAAGCCAACTTCCTGACTTTCAAATTAAAAAGAAACCAAAATCCTGGCTGGAGGCTTTCTTTTTACTTTCTAATGCATTAGAAGAAAAAGGAAAACAAGAAAAATTAGTTGTATTCCTTGATGAATTGCCATGGATGGGAACCAAACGATCTGGATTTATCACAGGACTTGGATGGTTCTGGAATAGTTGGGCAACTAATCAAAATATAGTCGTAGTAATATGTGGATCTTCAGCTTCATGGATGATTGAGAAAATTATTAATGATAGAGGAGGACTTCATAATCGAGTTACAAAACTTTTCTCCCTTTATCCCTTCACCCTTCGTGAAACAGAGTCCTTTTTGAAATCGAGAAACATCCATCTTGGCAGATATCAAATCGTCCAACTATACCTGTCAATGGGAGGCATTCCAATGTATTTGGATCAGGTGAAACCAGGCTTATCAGCAGTCCAAAACATTCAGGCTATCTTCTTCCAAAAATCAGGCTATCTAAGGAATGAGTTTGATCGGTTATTTGCCTCTTTATTTGACAATTTTGAAAACCATGTTGAAGTGATCAAGGCTTTGGCTTCCAAGCGACAAGGAATGACCCGGCAGGAAATCATTGATAATTGTCGCTTTCAAAATGGGGGAATGCTATCTGAAATTCTGTCTGAATTACAGCAATCCGGATTCATAGAAATCTATCAGGGATATGGAAAAAAAACCAGGATGAGTATATATCGCCTGATCGATCCATATTCATTATTCTATCTCACATTCATCCAACATTTAGGAGTAAATAGCAAAACTGATTTTACGAAACTCAGCGATTTACCCAAATATAAATCGTGGAGTGGTTATGCATTTGAAAATATTTGCCTTACCCATATCGATCAAATCCGAAAAGCACTGGGAATCTCAGGGATTTATACCAGTATTTCCACATTTGTTGCGCGAGCATCTGAAGATATGCCAGGTGCCCAAATTGACCTGATCATCGATCGGAGCGATCAGTCTATCAACATTTGTGAGATAAAATTCAGTTCTTCGGATTATGAAGTATCCAAAAAAGATATTGATAATATTGAAAATAAGAAACGGGTATTTCGGCATCATACCCAAACCAAAAAGCATTTATTCACCTCGTTAATAACGACATTTGGGGTCGTGGAAAATAAGCAAAAACTGAATCATATCGATCAGGTAGTGTTAATGGATGATTTATTCGAATAGATTTAAATATTATCCTGTTTCCCTAAAATCCAATAGACAACTGCAAAGCCAATGACTGAAAAGCCCTTTGCCGGACAATCCGGGTAGTTTGTACAGGATTGCCCCAGGGGTCCCACCTGTCCCAGGGAATCTGGACATCAGTTGTTTCCTGGTATTTGAATACCAGCATGTACATAAATTCAAGCTTGCGGCGGGTGTGCATTTTCAGACCTACTCCTCCCTGTCCCATCAAACCACCACGAAATTCTTCAGCTATCCAGGTGGGAGCAACTCCCAGGCCATAACCAGCCTGAACCATATAATGGGGAGTAATTCGCCTTTGCAATACATCCCCGTTCAACTCAAGGAAAAAAGGCACAATCACCCCTGATTCATAAAATTCTACTCCGGTTCCACCGCCCACGCCCAGAAATTGGTTCAAGCGATATCCCGCTCGAAGCTGAAAGCCAGGGTCTATCCTTAAGCCCCATTGACCTTCATTAAACATAAATCCCAGAGAAAAGGCTCCGTAAAACCCTTTATCATTATAGAGAATCGGACCACGATGATGATTAATCCGGCGGCGAATAGATTTATACTGGGAATATTCTTTGGTAATTTTTTCTATTTCATCCTGCTGATACACCAATATACTTCCCCCTAGAAGCTCAATCTTAATATGATCTCCAGGGATTTGCTCCACAATCCAGCCCCTGATTTTACTACCATCTTTCAAATGGACGATATCTTCATAAAATCTCTGACCCAGACCGTTTATCCAGGAAAGGACGAGGAAAGTGAAGATTAAGAAAAGGAATTTATATGTTTTGGAATTCATCATTTGTTTACATATTAAAAGCCAAAGGAAAACTGCCACATGATTTTTTGGTAAATTCGGGTACCCTTGATAACAGGTGTATTCAAAACCTGTCCCGTCCAGGGATTCCAGTTGCCATTCCAGTCTTCAAACTCCTGATAGGTATCTTGTCTTTTATAACCTACCGTGAAGACATATTCATACCGGGAGCGAGTATTGAACTTGAGCCCAAATGCCAAATGCCCCATAAGCCCTCCATCAAAAACATCGTGCCGCCAGGAGCCTCCCAAACCATACCCATATCCAAGATTGGCCATATAGGTCGGAGTAACGGGTGATTCCCAAAGATCGCCCCATACATCTACAAAAAAGGGAGCGATGACACCTCCATCATAAAAATCAAATCCGGTACCGCCCCCCACATTCACAAAACGATTCAGATGGTAGCCTATTCGATAATTCAAGCTAAGATTAGCGACTGGTTGTCCCCAATCTCCGTCAGTAAAACCAGCCCCAAAAGAAGCATGCTGATAAAGCCCTCTCTGTCGATAGGAAATCGGCATAAATCCCTTGTACTTTTTCACTTTGATCGAAATATATTTGGAAGGCTCTCGCGTAATTTTTTCGATTTCTGAAGTCTGGAAAGTAAATGCCGTATCGGAAATGACCCTGATTTTTACATAATCTCCGGGAATCTGCTCCTCAATCTGTCCGCGAATTATACTCCCGTTTTTTAAATAAACCACGTCCTCTTCCAATACCCGGTGTTGGGCAAACAGACCCTGACTGAGGGCAAGGCCAATCACCAAAAGGGAAAAACTGAAAAACCTAAATTGAACAGGCATACATTTTTTTATGAAGATAAAAATCAGGTTAAATATAGAACAGAGAAAAATTTTGCTATTTTCTGTGTGAAAATGTTTTGGTAATTTTAATTATTCAATTTTATGGGCAGCGTTTTTGAAAGCTAAGACGTCTACCCGGTTATAATCGCTGCTTTAAGACTGAGGATTATTTAATCATTGGAATTATTTCCAAACCTATCAACTACCTAATTTTAACAATTATGACTATCAGCACAAAATTAATGAAAGCTTCCGTGGTCGTTGCAATCTTTGCATCCTTTATGTTACAAGGGTGTATCAAAGATAAATGTGACCTGACTTATACCCACGCCAAATATACGCCGGTATATATGTCTCTGGAAGATTTTCATAATGCAGTATCTATCGAAGGACCCCGCGAAATTGCCAATCCTGGAAAAATTTATGTCAAAGACGACTATCTTTTTGTCAGCGAAATTGCCAAAGGAGTACATGTAATCGACAATCAAAATCCTTCCAATCCCGTTTCTCTCGCCTTTATCAACGCTCCCGGTAACTACGACATTTCTTTCAATTGTGACAAACTGTATATTGACAGCAGTACCGATTTACTGGTTTTTGATATGACGAATCCTGCCAAGCCCGTTTTTGTAGAACGTGTGCAGAATGCCCTTCCTCATATCGTTGAATATAACGGATATTTTGCAGATGCCAGCCAGGGAGTAGTTGTTGAATGGATTCAGGAAATTGTAGAAGAAAAATACAATTGCGAAACTGGTGTTCCGCCACTGTGGATTGACAATCAGATTGACCCCAGTACTGTAAATATGCTGGATGGATCAACTTCACGTACCATTAATCCAGCGACTCCAGGCAAAGGAGGTTCAATGTCCCGTTTTGCTCTGACTGATGACTATCTCTATATCGTTACACCAAAACAATTACTGGTTTACGACGCTGCAAACTGCACAGAACATCCTTCAAGAATTACCATTCTTGACCTTGAGCTTTGGGGAGGAGCTGCTGAAATGGTATTCACCATGAATGATCTCCTGATGATTGGATCTACCAGCAGTATGATGATTTACAGTCTTTCCAACCCTGAAAACCCTGAGTTTCTTTCTAATTTCCAGCATGTTAATTCTTGTGATCCTGTTACTTCTGATGGAACATTTGCCTTCGTAACCCTGCGCAACGGTCCTAATGATCCTTGTGGAGGCGGATGGAATAATCAGCTGGATGTATTAAACATTGAGAATCCACGAAATCCATACCTCGTCAGCAGCTTCCCAATGACTGAACCAGCTGGTTTAGGTTTGGATGGTAACATGTTGTTTATCGCTGATGGGCCAGCCGGACTGAGAGTGTTTGATGCCAGTAATCCTGCAAATGTTGGGAACAAATCTATTGCCCACTTCAGTGAAATGCAGGGATTTGATGTAATCCCTAATGATGGAGTCCTGATTATGGTAGGTGAAGATGGTATCGTTCAGTATGACTATGCTGACCCTAAAAATATCACTAAATTGAGTACGATTCCTGTTGTTAATTAATGATTTTTTCATCCAACCTTTCAGGTTTTGAAAACCTGGAAGGTCGGAAAATAATTTTTCAATAGGAGCCATCCCGAATTTGGGGTGGCTCTTTTTTTATAAACAAATTATTCTTGAGAAGACATTCATTCAAATCTACATGCACAAAGGGGTATATTTTTCTTCAGATTTAACATTCTATGATTGAAGTGCCCAAAATTCGGAATGACTCATGTTTTTCTTTTATATTTGCACTCAAATTTAATTCGGATATGATTTCAGATGAGATAAAGTCCCGGATAGAGGAACTCAAATCCCAGATTCAGTCAGTAACTGAAGAAAAAAACTTGCGGGATATTCACGTTTCTATTTTGGGCCGTAACGGATGGGTAAAAAGTCTGATGGAGCGCATCAAGGAGATCGAACCTCAGGAGCGTAAAAATTACGGGCAGATGGTCAATACCATCAAAAACGATTTTACCAACTTGCTGAAAGAAAGGGAACAATCTTTATTAGAAGAAGCCCTTTTAAAAGAATCTGCAGCAGCTCCAGCGATTGACCTGATGCTACCGATGGGACAGACTTCCAAAGGCTCAATTCATCCGCTGACGACAGTAGAGCAGGAAATCATCAACATCTTCCGCGGAATGGGTTTTAGTGTGGCAAGCGGACCGGAGATGGAAACCGATTATTATAACTTCGAAGCATTGAATATCCCCCAGGATCACCCTGCCCGGGATATGCAGGATACTTTCTGGCTGGAAAATGGGCGCCTGTTGCGTACCCATACTTCTCCCTGTCAGGTAAGGGCGATTCAAAAATTTGG
>JAGQVA010001238.1 GCA_020438265.1 Bacteroidota bacterium | reverse complement strand
AGAGTTTAAAGTCATCATGCTCCAGAGCCATCAACAGGCCACGGGAGAGGAGAAAATCTCCCACAAGAACAGATATTTTATTTTTCCAGAGTGCATTGAGAGAGAAAAAGCCTCTGCGTTGGTCGGAATCGTCGACTACATCATCGTGAACCAGGGTAGCTGTATGTAATAATTCGGCCATTGCCGCTCCCCGGTAAGTAGAAGGAGTAATTCCTCCGCACAAGTGGGCACTGAAAAGTACCAGCATGGGGCGAAGTTGTTTCCCTTTTCGTTTGATCAGATACTGCGTAATACGGTCGAGAAGCGCCACATCGCTACGCATTGCAGAACGAAAATACTTGTCGAAGTATATTAGCTCCTGGGCGATGGGAGCCTGTATAGTTTCTAATGCCTTGCTCATAATTGTTTACAAAATTACAGTATTTTCTGCAATACTTCTTCCTCTGAAATTAAGTCACCGGGCAGGTTTTTTGTTTGACGGAATCTGCAGATTTTTTTTTACCTTGTAGAATTGAGATGGAGAACCGTATTTAGTTAGGGGAAATACATAATCATTTGTCACTCATTTACTGCAAAGCTGATAGGGAATGTCGGCGGGAATGCTATTCAAAAATAATAGGGATTCAGGTGAAGAGTGAGACGACCCGGAAGCAGCATTCTGTTTCATATTAACGTCCTGACTTTATCCCAATTAATGATTTTTAACCAACTAAACCTATAATAAGTACGTGTGGTTTATGAAGAAATAATTACCTTAAAGATATAAATAAAAGGTATTGTCCAAGGGCAAATAATCCTCTGATAATGAAGCGAATTCTTACGATCCTTTCTTTTTGTCTGGGCCTTGTGTGGACCTCACAAGTCAGGGCTACCCATATTGTGGGGGCTGAACTCTATTATGAATGTGTTGATAGTGCAAACAGTGTGTATGATGTCACACTCAAGTTATACCGGGACTGTGAAAACGGGCAGGCACCTTTCGACGCAACCATTATTTTATTTGTGTTTGATGCCGCTACGGGAAATACCTGGCAAACGACTACTATTCCTGCTCCTCCTACTACCCCTCAGATCCAGCCTGATGACTGGGACGCCTGTGTGGCCATACTTCCTGATATTTGTGTGGAAGAAGGAATTTATACTACTCAAATCACGCTTCCTCCCAATACTGGTGGATATTACCTGGGGTGGTCTCGTTGTTGTCGAAATGCGAATATTACCAATCTGTTTAATCCATTGGGAGAGGGGATTACGTTCCTCGCCCGCGTTCCCGGAATAGCGGAAGCCGCCTGTAATAGTATGCCTGTTTTTGATGAGGTACCCCCGATTTTTCTTTGTGAAAATGAGCCTTTTACCTTTGACCATTCCGCTACCGACTTAGATGGAGATTCCCTGGTATATGCAATTACTGATCCTTATACAGGTACGAATCTTGCCGGATTAGGAACAGGTAACCCAATGATGGGAGGTAACCCTCCTACAGTTGATCCTTTTAATAACGTGATGGGCCCTCCACCCTATAATACTGTGGGTTTTGCACCCGGATTTAGCTTTTTTGATCCTTTTGGCTCTGGCAATTTTACGATTGATCCGCTTACCGGTCTGATTAATGTTACGCCTAATCAAACCGGAATTTTTGTATTTTCTATTTCTGTATTTGAATACCGGAATGGAATACAGCTGAGTGAAAACCGCCGGGACTTTCAGATCCATGTGATTCAATGTAAAGATCAGGGACCTCCTCCTGAAATTACTCATGATCTTACAGGACTTAATCACAGTAATGATACAATCTTTATTACAGCA
>JAGQVA010001237.1 GCA_020438265.1 Bacteroidota bacterium | reverse complement strand
CATCCCTCCTGACCATCATTGCGGCTCCGTGGAGATAAGCAGTTGGTCCGGGCTTCAGGAATCGATCCTGTATTTTTTGCCCTTTGCCAGGAGAATTATTTCTTCCCGTCCAGGGGCTGATTGGGGTATATCCCGCGTATTGAATGGTTTCCTTTTGATCAGCATAAAGGATCATTGGACTCAGGCCACCAATTGAAGGATTATCCAGGAAGGTTTGCACACAAATCTGGAGTAATTCAGGTGTGGGAATCGTGTCATTATTCAAAAAGAAATAATAATCTCCGCTGGCTTTTGAGATTCCCAGATTATTGGCTGCGGCAAAACCCGGATTTTCCTGACTTACGATGTATTGATATCTATCCCGAAGGATGTTTTCCGGAATTTCCAGGTTTTCCAAAGGATCATTATCGACAATAATTACCTCAAAATCAGGATATTGAAAGCGGGAACAGGCTTCCAGAAATTCCAAAGTTGCCGTTGTCTGCCGGTAATTAACCGTAATAATTGATATAAAAGGAAACTTGTTGATATGATTTTAACCTTATGACTTATTCACCTCTGAAGTTTTTTCATTCCCATGAGCGGTATGAATAAACTCCTTATTTGCTCCTTTTAGCCTAAACATGAGTGAAAGCATAACCAGAAAAGCTCCGGGCAAAGATACCAAAGCCTTCAGAAAACGAAGATTATACAACTTAAAAGGGATAGCTATAACCAGAGCAATTCCCATCAAACCCGAAAGAATCCACCAGATTCTATAATCATATGACAACCAGAGTTGGAGCCAGTAAACGACCAGGGTTATCATTCCGAGTAGCCCCAGATTAATGACCCGGGGCATTTGAAGATTGCGTAGAATGGCGCTGTTGAAAAGACTTATATTTCCTCTCAGCAAACCCTTCATTCCTACTCCGAAATACTTTTTCAGATAAAAATACTGACTGGCGATCCACCTTCTTCTTTGATTGGCGAAGTTTTGTCTGCCGGAGGTTTTCTCATCAAGAACCACTGCATTTTTAATATATACAGATTTGATTCCCTGTTGCAATAACCTGATTTCCAACTCACGGTCAAATCCACCGACTGAATCCATTTCTTTCAATGTATTCTTCAAAATTTGAAAATCAAATGCCATTCCTGAACCGCTCAGAGAGGAAGAAAGGCCCAGGCCGGTACTTCCCGCCCGATAAATATGATTATTAAATATCTCACTGATTCCATCGAGAACAGCCAGATTGGAATCCTTGTTTTTGGCGGATCTTTGCCCCTGAATAGATTTTGCTCCTTTTTGAAAAACCTGATTGATTCGATCCAGAAAAGAAGGAGTCATTTCATTATCAGCATCCAGAATGACAGCGATATCAAAATGATCCAAATACTCCAAAGCATAATTAAGCGCTTTAACTTTGGTGGGTTTTTCAAAATTGACTTCAAAAACTTTAACCGAGAGCATGGAAAGATGGTCCAGCGTTTCCCTGCTTAGAGAATCAGCAATGACGACTACCTCGTAATGCGTATCCGGGTAATGTTGTTTCAAGGCCTTTTTAGCAGTCAGGGCAATGACATTATCCTCTTTATATGCAGGAATAAGGATGACGATACGGGCTTTTGATGTATTGCCTTTCGGAGCATAAGAAGGGTTGAATAAACCAGCTAAAGAAAAGATAAGTGTGTAAAGTACAACATAGGTGAAATACGTTAGGAAAAGTATTTCGAGTAAGATCATTGATTTATATTCTTAATTTCGACTTTGTTCAATACTGCTCCTGTCAGTCTGCTTTCTTTTTAAAAAAAAAAAAAAAACTCCA
>JAGQVA010001236.1 GCA_020438265.1 Bacteroidota bacterium | reverse complement strand
AGCCGTCTGTATTCATCAATTCTACTTTGTTTAAATGAACATCGATTTGCCGTCCGTAATGTGTATTTCCCTCTTTATCCACCACAAACCAGCCCTGCCATTCGGGAGCCATTTCCTGTGAAGGATTCAGGATTGCATTGATTAATAATTCTTTTGACTTACTGCTGCCGATATTGGATAAACCCGGTCCAAATGTCCCGCCCCAACCATTTACCTGATGACAGGTCTGGCACTGAGCATTTAAGGATTCAAATACCAGCCTTCCGGTTGCGGGATTTCCCTGGTTGTTCACTGCATTTGCCCAATCGGCTTTTGATGATGGTTTATCGGTAATTGTTCCCTGACAATTTTCCCAAACCGATTTCGCTGTAGGATGAAAATCTGCATGCTGACTGATCCATGTATTTATTTCGGTTTTAATTGTTTCATCACAACGACAAGCATATTTGGCAACTGAATACTGAATTTCAGGCTCATTTTCCTGAATCAGATTCTTAAGTTCAGCACAATGATTTTGTGGCTGAAAAACCAACATAGAGATAGCCTGAGCACGTATTTTTCCACTTAATGACTTATTCAGGCTAAATTCCTTTAAAATTTCTGCGACAGGCTCATTAATCGTATTCTTAAGACTTTTTAACAAAGCCATCTGATAGGATTCATCCTTTGCCTTTTTGAGCTGATCAACCAAAATTTCATGATGAGTTTCCGGTTTTTCGAGATAAGGCAGGGCAATGGCACGAATCTTTTCTTCGATAGCTGGATTTGTGATAAGAGACTGAATATATCCTTCAGGCAAATTTCGCTGAAGTTTATTGGCGAAAAGGGCAGCCTTCGTTTGAAAGCCGTTAATAAAACCGGGGTAAATATGCCGAATGGTGGCCAGATAGGTTTCAAAAAGATCAGGAGAAATATAACCTGTTTTTAAGGCTTCCTCCAATGAAGCGCGCATATCATCGCGGGAGCGTTTCCCAATATAAATCAGAGTTATTCTCCTAATTTCTTCGCCTTCATCTTTGAGCAGAGTCTGAAGTACAGGTTGGCCCAATTGCGATTTAAGGCCCATCATAACCAGAATGCCTTCAAGGCGTAACTTTGGGTTTTTACTTTGAAGAAAAGAACGCGCTAATTCCTCATTTGAAGATTTAATGAGATGGTTGCGAATGATTGTCCGTTCAAATGGGTCCCCATTTTCCAGTTTTTGAGTTATTTCTTCGTCCGATAAATTGATCGCTGCAAAACGGTCAATTGCTCTTTTCTCTGTTTGATTTTGGGCAATAAGCGGCTTTGACTTCCTCGAACTCAGTTTCCAGATCTTTCCATGACCATGATTGGGATATTGCCGAATGACCCAATCGGTGAAATATACATCTCCCCGACTATTGGCTGCATAAGCTACCGGATGAAAATCTTTCCCTCCCTGAATCAGAACTTTGGGTTCTCCATAAATATATGAACCTCGTTTTTCAAGAGGAATCATGACAATATTATTTTCCTCCCAAACACTGGCCAGGATATGATTCTGGAAGCTCTTACCAAGGTTTGTAAAAGAAGCATCAATCAGGCCGCAGGGAGCTTCGCCAAGTGGCGCAGCGTAGGGAAGGGTTCCCGGAAGTTCTCCATTCCAGGCCAGATACGGATGAATTCCGCTGCCTCCATAGAGGGACTGATATCCGTAGTTGCCGCCTGGTACAACTTCAATCAGGCGATTGGGGCCACGACTGTCAGGGTCGTTATCGGTAAGCAGGAGTCGCCCTTCAGCAGAAAAAGCCAATCCAAAAGGATTCCAAAAACCTGTGGCTACTTCTT
>JAGQVA010001235.1 GCA_020438265.1 Bacteroidota bacterium | reverse complement strand
ACTCCTGATCGGTGTAAATAACCAGTACCGGGGATATCCTTTTGAACAATATGAAAAAGAATTCACAGAACTGATAGAAACAGCTTTACAATTTGCTGGTCAGGACACCGAAAAGGTATTTGTACTGTCCATTCCTGATTATGGTGTTACGCCTTTTGGGCAGTCCCGCAATCCGGAAAAAATCGCGGAGGAACTCGATGCTTATAATGCAAAAGCACAGGAGATTTGTGAGCAATATGGGATTGCCTTTTTTGATATTACCTCAATTTCGAGAGAGGCTTTGAATGACCCGGAATTGGTGGCTTCGGATGGTCTTCATCCGAGTGGGGAGATGTACCGGCGTTGGGTGGAGTTGATTTTTGAGGAGGTTAAAGAAAAATTAGAATGATTCTTTTCATCAAAAATAGGAGAAAAAAATCATATCTCATTTACGGGCTCTTACAATATAGTTTAATCTCAAATTTGATACATTAATCATTGGTCTGAATGATTTGTAATCATAATCATTTGAAAAAGTGATTGATTTAAACCCAACAGTAGTCAGGATTTTCTTTAATTCCACAGGACTGTAGTACCTTCTCCAGGTATCGAGTACCACTTCTTTGTTTTCTATTTTCATAATTTGCTGTCTGTGCTCCATATTGTTGATTAGCGTTCGACATTCCCTGCTTCTAACTGTAAAACCATCAAAATGGTAGTCTTTTTCTCCCCATTTGCCATCACTGTTTGGATCGACAAGAGAATGAGGATAAAGCATGTCCATTAATAATAACCCATTGAAATTCAGGGAGTCATAGATATTAGATAGAAAATCAGCGGGATTCTCGAGAACGTAATTGAACATAAAATAAGACAACAGGGCTTTGTCGAACTGCCCATCTATTGAACCTATGGAGAAATCGTAATTATTTAGCTCCAGTTGGCCTGTGTCTATCCAGTTACGTAATTTCACATTTGCCTTATCTAACATTTCTTGTGATATATCTACGCCAGTCAATCTATAACCCTGACGCAGCATGAACTCCAGTATTCGGCCCGTTCCACACCCTATTTCAATGATACTTTCAGATTGATTGCAATGGGATTGATAGAAATCTAAATCAGCATCATACTTTCCCATATAAGCATCATAGAATGTAGAATAAGTTTTGTAAGTATTTATTGCACGATTCATTGAACCTCTTTTATGATTATCTCCTGATAGGTGTTTTTTCATTTTGAAGAATATTGCTTCCTGGCAATTATTTAAAGAGACTTTACAATCACCTCCACTAAATCCTCTGGAGTATGAAAAGCAGTACTGATTTCCTCCAGGATACCAATATTCTTCCCAAACTCCTTTTGAATCAACTGCTCCAGAAATACAAGCTGACTAAGGATTTTGAAATTTGCCTGAAGTTCTTCCAGCTTTTTTTCCCAGGAAAATGTTTCAGGCAGAATATCAAAATGGTGTATCAAAAGGGATCTCACAATACTGCCTACTTCTGTTTTTTGCATGAGCTGAGGATTAATAAATTTTTTGAAATGAAACCGGATGATCTCAGAGCGAAACCATCCGGTTTTAGGTTATAAGCGATAGCGCTTAATAGATATATTGTTGATGGTTGAGGTTATAGGTCGCTTAGAATACCCATCTTCGGATTTCATCAGCACCTTTTTCCTGGAATAACGACTGCTGGAAAGCAAGATCCCAATCCAGAAGTATACCATCATCACAGATCTTTTTACCAGCATGCCATATAAGGAATTTTCGGGGGCTGGTGCCGCGTACGGTAAATTTGTCTTCGTATCTTAATCTTTGAAGGTCCAGG
>JAGQVA010001234.1 GCA_020438265.1 Bacteroidota bacterium | reverse complement strand
ATTGTTCCGGCGGAACTGATAAACAAGGTAAGTTCCGGCTCGGGAACATCCCATTTGGAATCCCTGCGGATGTAAACCATATCTCCGTTTCCTACCGTTCTGGCGGCAGTAGCTTTGAAGAAAATCTCGGGACGTGGCGCATCATATACCCTGTCGTAAAAATCACCACCACCAGCAGCTTCCGCTTCTTCCATTCGGGCAATTTTGCTGCGGAGATAGGTTACCCCGGCAGCCCAGACTTCCTGATTGCCGATCGGGGGAGTGTGGTCTAGTTCCGGAGATTGTGCCAGGGCTTTCCAATGTTGTAAATCATGGGTCAGATAATCAAAAAGACCTGTTCTGTTGACAAGATTGTCCCAGTTTTGATTGGGTGCCTGATACCATTTTTCCTGAATTTCCAGGTAAATAGCGGATTGGGTTTTGTATAATTTCATTTAGGTTGAATAGTAATAGTATTAAGGGTAAGTAAATTAAGAAGTATAAAGAGTTTAGGCAACGGGCTTGTTGATATGGTCAGGGAAGATCCCTCGCTTTGCTTCGGGATGCCCGGCTTGTGCCGGAATTTCACTTTGCCAATATGGCAAATGGTTTTTCCCAACGAATGTTGGGCATCCCGAAGCACAGCGAGGAATCTTCTCACCATACCCATCATCAGCCAGATGATATTTCCATTCTCCTTGAACATTGTTAGTGATAACACATCTTTTTCAAAATAATTCTCCATAAACAGCACTTAAATCCAACTCATCCTCCATCTCTTTTTGCAATTCCACTAACTCTTCAAAAAGATGCCTGACTCTGTCCTGGTGCTCCGGCAATTCCGCCAGATCCTGTTTTTCCCAGGGATCGTCTTCCATATCAAAAAGCAATACTTTATTGATTTTGGGATAGACAATCAATTTATATCCATCCTTGCGAATCATGCGCTGAAGATTCCTGTAAGCACCATAAATAGCCGCATAATTTCCTTTCTGATTCTTACCTGTTGCCTGATCCAGAAAACTATTGAAGAATACATAATCAGGTTTTTCAATTTTGGCCAATTCCAGCGCCGTAGGCATTATGTCCTGAAGATAGACATCATGATTGATCTTTTTTCCTGCCGGAATCCCGGGACCGGTTACGATTAAAGGCACTCTCATACTGTGGTCAAACATGCTCTGTTTGCCAATCAGCCCATGTTGTCCTACTGCCAAACCATGATCAGCACTAAAAAAGATATAGGTATTATCCATTTTGCCTGATGCTTTCAAAGCATCAAGAATTTCTCCGATTTGCTGGTCCAGATGACTGATAATTGCATAATATTCCTTGATATGGGTTTTCACAGCAAATTCAGTACGAGGAAATGGAGCCAGGGCTTCGTCTCTCAATCCGGGACTATTTCCTATACTATCTTTCCAGGGATAAACAGGTAAATAATTGGGTGGAACACCAATATCATTTAAAGAATACATATCCAGAAACTCCTGAGGTGCCTGCCGGGGATCATGCGGAGCATTAAAAGCCAAATACATGAAAAAGGGCTTTTCACTTTGACTTGCATCTGCAATAAATTCCAGCCCATCGTCTTTGAGGACTTCGCTCCAGTGCCTCCCTCCTGCCCAGTATCCGCCAAAACTGGTATCAGATGTAGACCAGGAATCATCATCAGGATTATTGGGGCGGTGATATCCTGGTGGCATAACTTCCTGTAAATCAAGGTCCGGAGTGATTAACTCCGTTAGCTTACGACCGTTGAGATTTTCGCGAAGTTCTCCCCATTTATCGCCCGGCATTCCTGGCCTGACGTGTTTGGCCTGATCAAATACATAGT
>JAGQVA010001233.1 GCA_020438265.1 Bacteroidota bacterium | reverse complement strand
CAACCTGTGTCAGAACCATATACAATATAAACCATTCTTTCACTTTCGCCGGGATGGTCACCATCATTGTCCACACTCATCAGGTTGCCGTACTCATCAAAAACGAATTCATGGGTATTTCTAAGTCCACGGGCAAATACTTCAAAATCAGTTCCGTCTGGATTAGAGCGGAAAATCGCTCCCTGGTTGGCATTGTCCCAGACTTTTCCTGTTTTGTCAACAATATAAGAACCGATATCCCCGATTCCCCAATAAATCCGTCCATCAGGGCCCACCCGAAGTCCTGACATTCCATGGCCTCCAAAACCAATATGGACATTATATCCGTGGCTGATTGACTCTTTTCTATCTGCCTGTCCATCGCCATTATCATCCCAGGTCCGCCACATATCTGGTCCCAATCCCACAAATACATTATCCTTATAAGCCATCAAAGCTCCCGCCACATCGGTTATTTCTGTGTTGAAGTCCCGGAGGTAAAGCTGAGCCATATCGGCCACTCCATCGCCCGACTGGTCTTCCAAACGGAAAATTTCTTCCTGTTCTACTGCCAGATCCCGCCAGTCATGGCTTCCGTCTCCGTTAAGGTCATCCAACCATTCATTTTGAGCGCTATTCTCAGGAGCAAATGTTTTTTTCAAAAAGGCCCTTCTGTCTTCTACCGTTTTTAAGGAAATAGAAGCCGTCATCCAGTCCACATGACCGCGAATATCAAACTCGGAATGTTTTTGTCTGTTGGTGCGAGTCAGATAAACCCTGCCCTGGTCATCTACATCGAGGGCGACCGGGTCCGGAGCCAGAGAGTCTGTAGCCCATAAGGTGAGTTCCAGACCGTCTCCAACGGTTACCGTTACATCTTTCCGGATCTGTTTGGCTGACTCAGCAGCCTCGGCAGGGTCGAGATATTTGATCTCTACATTTGCTTTTTCTTCTTGCTTGCAACCATTGAGAAGCAGGAAAAAAAGTGAGAAACTAACAATGAAAAGTTTGAATAGAAAGGATTTCATATAGGGGTGTTCTTTGCTAAATAAGATGCCAAATATATTTAAAAGTAAAAATAAGGAATAGAAATTTAGAAATAGAAAAGTTAATAGACTGATTGTGAGAAAGTTTCCTTTGTGATTTGTAATTCTCTATTCTTTATTTTCCATTTAATTTGCTATGCATTAGCGCTTTAGTTCGAGGAAAGTAGTGATAACTAACGAGTAAAAAAAGCCGGAAGAAAAAAGTATTACCTCTCTCTTCCGGCTAAGGCCATACCTTAGGCAATTGTTTTCGCCAATCGGGTGTGGTTAGTTTCAAGGACTGGGACAGAAGCAAATGGGAAGCTTCTGTTAGATATTAACGGTTTAGTTAGTTACATAACTGGAGGCAGAAATACTGGCAGGAGCGAAAGGGTTTACAATCAAAAAGGTGTTTGATGGCTGGACCTAAAAAAGAGCATAAATTGAAATTGCTGATAAATCGGGGAAAAAGCCAGTATCATTACATGAACGGTTGATTTTACCGTTAGAATGGTTTTAAAAAATCGTTTAATGGTCCACTTTTTGAAGTTTACCAGGGTTTTGCAATTTTTGTAATTGTATTATCTTAGCAGCTCACTTTCTCATCAAATGATATGCTGATTGAACGTACCCGATTACCTTTTTCCATAGAAAATGTCTACGGCGGATTTGCCAAGGTCAATGGAATCCTGAGTGTAAGGAAAGATATATTGATTTTGGAGTTTCAGGTCAAAGAGAATGTTTTTGGAGGGCTGGTAAAATCAAGACCCAAAGAATTAAACATTCCTTTCAGAGATTTGGAATCTGTTGAA
>JAGQVA010001232.1 GCA_020438265.1 Bacteroidota bacterium | reverse complement strand
GCAAGCCGTTAGCTAAATAGTCGCTAGCTATTGGCTTTTAGCCTTTAGCAAGATATCTATTTCCCACAGCCAAAAGCCAATACCCAACAGCCAATAACTAACTTTCTTCAAAATGACTCTTATCAAAACTTCATATAATCGACGTTCCTTTTTAAAGGTATCAGCTGCTGCCGGAGGTGGTATGCTGATTGGATTTAACTGGTTGACCAGTTGTACACCCGCTGATAAAAAAGGCAAAAGTTTGCCAATTCCCAAAGAATGGTTTGACATCAACGGATACATCAAAATTGGAGACACAGGGTTGGTAACTATTTATTCTCCTAATCCCGAAATTGGCCAGAATGTCATGACATCCATGCCGATGATCGTAGCAGAAGAACTGGATGTCAATTGGGATCATGTGGTCGTAGAACAAGGCGCTTTGGATAAAGATGCCTTTAATAATCCTCAGTTTGCCGGAGGAAGTTTGTCTATCATGCTGGGTTGGGATGCGTTGAGAATGGCTGGTGCAACGGGAAGACGGATGTTACTGGAAGCCGCTGCCAAAGAATGGGGGGTAGAAGTATCTGATTTGACGGTGGATCAGGGAATCATTAAAGAGAAAAACGGAGAAAGGACCATTGGTTATGGAGAAATTGCATCCAAAGCTGTGGGAATAGAAATTCCTGAAGAAGTAGAACTCAAGGAGCCTAAAGATTATAAACTCATTGGAACTGCTCAGAAGAATGTGGAAGGTCCAAAGATTGTAACCGGAAAACCGCTGTTCGGGCTCGACTTCAAAAGGGAAGGCATGTTATTAGCGATGATTCATCATGCACCTGCGTTTGGAATGGCGGTGAAAGATTTTAATCAGGATGAAATAAAAAGCATGCCTGGGGTGAAGGATGCTTTTATCATTGATACCAGTTATGAAAACCCCGGACGATTTGACGAGAACGCTTTCAATAAACTGATTGCCATTGTGGGAGATTCAACCTGGCAGTTAATGCAGGCGAAAAAAGCGATTAAGGCGAATTATGAAACCGTAAGTACGCTCGAAAGCTCAGAAATGCACGCTGGCAATCTTGTCAGAGATATTGAAAAGGGCACCTTGCAGGAAGAACGAACAGACGGTGATCCCGAATCCGCTTTTGCCAATGCAGCCAAAGTCATCGAGAGAACTTATACCGCGCCTTTCATGGCCCATAATACGCTCGAACCGATGAATTTCTTCGCTCATGTAACAGGAGATAAAGCGGAACTGGTAGGCCCTGTTCAAACTCCCAACGCATTGCAGGAATCTACTTCCAAGATGCTGGGAATTCCCCTTGAAAATGTATCTGTGGATCTGACCCGTATGGGAGGAGGATTTGGGAGAAGACTTTATGTGCATTATGGGTTGGAAGCAGCCGCTATTTCAAAGAAAGCAGGCGCTCCCATTAAATTGATTTATTCCCGCGAAGATGATATGACTCAGGGAACTTATCGTCCGGCTTATCGCTCAACTTACAAAGCAGGATTTGACGAAAATAATAACCTCATTGCTTTTGCGGTCAAAGGAGTAGGCTACCGGGAAGGAGCCGTTTTCCCCAATCGTTATCCTGCGGGGGCAGTTGAGAATTATTTTGCTGAAAAAAGAGTTTCTCCATCGAACATCTCAACAGGTGCATGGAGAGCGCCACGTTCTCACTTTGCTGCCGGAGCCGAACAATCATTTTTGGATGAAGTCGCCGAGATTGTTGGAAAAGATCCTATTGAATTTCGTCTGGAATTATTCGAACGAGCCAAAACCAATCCGGTAGGAGAAAAATATGAATATGATGCAGATCGCTATGCAGGTG
>JAGQVA010001231.1 GCA_020438265.1 Bacteroidota bacterium | reverse complement strand
AGGCTGAGCAAACAGCGTACTACCTGCCAGCAAACATAGAATAGTAATAATTGAGCGTCTCATTATGGGATTAGTTTAGGTTACATGAATTTTAACACAGAGGCACAGAGACACGGTGTTAGGCAATTGAATAAATACCTCTGTGTCTCCGCGTCTCTGTGTTTTTTCTTACAATGGGTCTTTTGAAACAGCCCTATACCTATTCAACCGATATAGTCATTGTCTCCACATTCTGACCAGCCTGAAACTTACCAAAATACGTTCCGGCAGGCAGCGACTGCAGATTTACCTTGATCTCGTGGTTTCCTGCTGGGAAATCCTGATCCAGAAGATTTCTGACCAGTCTTCCGGAAGCATCATAAAGATTGAGACTCACCTTTGAGGAAGTTGGAAGCGTAAAAGGAACCACGGTATAACCACTCACCGGGTTTGGGTAGTTTTGTCCCAGTGCGAAAGTCTGAGAAACTGCGGTTCTGGTTGGAGGATTACAGGTCTGATCAGCCGCAAGAATCAAATCATCAGCTTCTGCCTGGGTCATAATACCGGCATTCACGAACGCATTCACCTGATTGTTAAATGGAAGCAGGCGACAACTGTTGAGCTTTGCCAGCAGTGCATTGGCTTGTCCCTGATTCAAAGTACCATTGGCAACCAGATCGTTGATGAGTTCTGTGGGATTCTTTCCGCAAGGACCACCAGCGATGATGTCTTGCTGAGTAGGATTATCGAAATTATTAGTAACTAAATAGGAACCACCTAATCCTCCCCCATTCAATAGCGGATAAAGTCCGCAAAACCCGGAAAGATTGGGATTGTATCTAATAGAAAGCCCTCCCACAGAAGTCAGGGAGGTCAAGCCATCGAGATTGGTTAGCGAACCATTACTGAAAATCCCTAGAGACGCCCCCACAGAAGTCAGGGAGGAAAGACCATCGAGATTGGTTAGTGAGCCACAACTATAAATAGCCAGCCCCCCCACAGAAGTCAGAGAGGAAAGACCATCGACATTGACAAGTAAGTTACTATAACTAATCTCAAAATACTCCCCCACAGAAGTCAGAGAGGAAAGACCAGCGACATTGAGTAGCGAAATATTAGACTCCATAATCAGAAACCCCCCTACAGAGGTCAGAGAATAAAGACCAGCGAGATTGGTTAGCGAATTATTCCCACTAATTAACAGATTTCCTCCAACAGAATTCAGAGAGGAAAGACCATCAATATTGGTTAGCAAATTATTCGAAGTAATATACAGATCTCCTCCAACAGAATCCAGAGAGATAAGGCCATCGAGATTGGTAATATCATTTCCCTGTATATAAAGATATCCCGTAACCTCCGTATAGCTAAACGCATTAACAGCTGCCTGACTTGTTAGAGATAGATTACCATTGTAAACCTGTGCCGGAAGCAAAGCCGGAAAAACCAGTAAAAGATTCAGGATCATCAAGGAGAACAAGGATTGAAAAGCAAGGGAGAATCGAAAAGTTTTCATAAAAAAATAATTTGGATAGAGTGTAAATAACTATCAGAATCTGTATTCCCCTACATAATCACTCTGACTATATCAGGGAATATTTAGCTGTTTGTTTGGGCTGGCTCCAGAAAAAGAACCCTGCAAAGTTGGGAGAAATGAGAGTCTGGCGCAGGTAATTTGGGTTCAAAAACAGGTAATTTGGGTTCAGAAAAGGGAATATTGAACAATTGAGGTAGGTTAAAAAGAATCAGCGGGGAGAGTCTCTGTCCCTCAATAAAAACTCCCACATTTCATTTGCATAAAATGTGGGAGAAAATATGTGTAGATACTTAATAAAATATTCGTCG
>JAGQVA010001230.1 GCA_020438265.1 Bacteroidota bacterium | reverse complement strand
CTCACAGGAGGCGATCAGTCGGTTGAAAACCTTGTGGTGGCAGACCTGATCCCTTCAGGTTTTGAGATTGAAAACCCACGGGTAAGCACCTCGGCGGATCTGACCTGGGTCAATCAGGCTCAAAATAAAATGTCTCCAGCTTATATGGATGTAAGAGACGACAGACTTCTTTTGTTTACAGATCTCAATAGTCGTCAGACAGCCAGGTATTATTATATGCTAAGGGCGATTAATGCAGGAACCTTCCAGTTGCCGGCCATTAGTGTGGAAGCGATGTATGACCCGGATTATAAATCTTATTATGGGGAAGGAATGGTGAGAATTAGTCCGAGATAGAAAAGGTTTAAAATAAAAAAAGCGGGAAGTTTCCCGCTTTTTTTGCTTTATTGAATGACAACTGGTATTTCTTCAATAATTGATTCACCAGATTCCAAATCATCAAATGATATTTTAAAAATATCGTTATCATTGGTGAGATAAAAGATACTTCCACCATCATTCACTGTTGCCTGAACCCTGAAATAGATAGGATTGGGCTCATGAATAAAAGTAGTACCTGAGGCGTAAGAAGTACCTTCCAATTGCTTGCCAGTAAAAATCGCTTTGCCATCAGCTCCGGAAACGGCTACATCACTACCAGGGATTGATGGAGTGGCAGAATCGTCACCGTCAGGATTTTCGACCAGATAAGCCTCATAAGGAGATTTAAAAGGGAATAAGTAAACAACTGCATTTTCAACAGGGGTTCCCTGCGAGTCCGTTATAACAAAGATCAGGTCGGCAGTTGGGGTGACATTTCCAATGGTTTCCTCGCAGGAGGTGACAACAAAAACGCCCAGAATCAAGAGAATAATTCCTCGTAAAATTGCTTTGATGCTCATGTTTAATGAAGTGTTTAATAGGTTTGAAGTTTTAACGCTGAAAAATTTGCTATATTTTTGCTAAATATCAATCGATCAATGGAAAAAAATGGATTTAATCGCCCCATTCGGGCCATGATATTTGTGGGTTTTGCTCTTCTCTTTACGACTTTGTTCATAATGGGCTACACTGCTTATACCAGTGTGTACAAAATGACAGGGACACTGGAAAGATTTACCAAACCCAATAAATATGTAGAAAGTCTGAAGAAACTCACAGATTCGATCATGACTGCTGAAGGATATGTAAGAGCTTATACATTCTCCGAAAATCCGACAGAAAAAGAAGCTTACATAGCTGTCATGCGCCATATTGGTCAGAGTTACGACAGCCTTGAAGAATCCGCCGATACGCTCTTGATTAACCACGACTTACTGGAAGATTTTAATAAATTATTTCTAGCCAAAGCACAGCTACTCGATTCAACGATCAGGTTGGTAGAAGCTACAGATTCTGTTAGCCTTTTTGATACACTGGTCAATAAAGTGAGCCGTGAAATCTATGCTTCCAATCAGCGGGAAAAAGACAAAATCCCACAAATCCATTCCATTGAGACTTCCCCCAGAGAATTAAAACCTGATAATAACCAAAATCCTTCTGCTGAAATTACCGAAGATGATGACTCGTCAGATAATAATCTGAAAGAAGAAAAGGAAGCTTCAGGACTCAAAAAATTTTTCCAGCGATTTTCTAAAAAGAAAGATAAAAAAGATAAAAACGACGATAATAGTGATATAGAAACAGAAATTACTGAAGCTACAGAACCGGAAAGCACCCATACTGATACTGAAAACATTTCTGACAACACAGAGGATAACACTTCTGTAACCAATGATAGTAATCGTTCCAATATAAATACAGGTCCAACCAAAGATCGTCTGGCTTTAAGGAAGTTGCGCAGAGA
>JAGQVA010001229.1 GCA_020438265.1 Bacteroidota bacterium | reverse complement strand
CAAATTCAGGTCTGTTGCGGATGCGGCTATACAGATCTTTGGAAAATAGCACCGTTCCAGCCTGTCCCATAGACTCAATTCGGGAAGCTATGTTTACCCCATCTCCAAAGGTGTGCTCGCCATCGCGTGTAATTTCGCCAATGTGAAGACCGATTCGCAGGGGAACCTGATCACGAATCATTTCCTGAATTTCTTTAGCGCATTGAATGGCGGCAGAAGCACTATTGAAGATGCTTAAACTTCCATCTCCGTAGGTTTGGAGTAATTCTCCTTCATATTGAGAAATTTTTGCTTTTAAAGTAGATTCGTGAAGTTTAACTGCCCGCATTGCTCGCTCCCGATCTTGCTGCATCATGGAGGTGTAACCGACGATGTCGGTGAACATGATGGCGGATAACTGGTTAGTGGGCATAAATAATGAGTAATGAATTTCCTCTCCAATATGAGAAAACTTGGGGATATAAGCCAAATTCAACAAAGATTATCAGGAGAAGGTGAAAGCCGTTTCTTCATAGATTTAGCAAGAAAATAACATTGGCTAACTTTGTTTTTCGTATAATGGATTTAGCTAAACAGCAGTATCTAATGGGAGAAAAACGCTCAATATTCGTTGGACTTGTTTCCGTAATTTTCCTGGTAATTGTCTTGGCAGGAATGTTCATCTGGCGATTCATGGAACATTCATCTGCTTCTCTCCCCAGAGAAATCAAGGAAAATTACATTGCTGTTTTACCATTTAACAACAAAACCGGTAACCCTGATATGGATGCTCTGGGAGAAATGGCCGCTGATTGGATTACTTCCGGATTACACGAAACCAACGAGGGAAAAATTCTTTCTGTCGGGGAGGTAAATAGAGCTGTGGAGCCAGGTATTTCAACGAATCATTTTGCCAGTAATCCCTCTTTGAAAATTGCCCATTTAATCGAAGGTAGTTATTATCAGGTAAATGATGAACTACTTTTTTCCTGTAGCATCAAAGACCTGAAAAAAGGTGAAATTGTCTTTACTTTTCCCATGCACGAAGTGCAGTCAAAAGATCCCATGGTGGCGATAGAGATGTTGAAGCAAAAGATTCTGGGCTATTGGATAACCAAAGATAAAGCGGGCTTTGAGAGGCGTCCTCCGATTTATGAAGCCTATCGGTACTATCTGGAAGCAGGAAAAGTATGGGATCTTGATGCAGAAGAAGCTGGACGTTTACTTCAAAAATCGATCGCTCTGGATTCCGGGTTTCATTATGCTGCTTTTGGCCTGGCTCACAGTCTGATGAACCGAGGTCAATTTGCAAAAGCCGATTCTATTATTTCGTCTTATGAAAGAAAAAAAATCAAGCTTAGTCCTATGGAACTGGAGTTCCTGCGTGGGCTGAAAGCAAGAATAACAAAAAACCTGGATCAGTACTGGAAGCACTGGCATTCGCCTTATATCATGTCCTATTGGGGCCACAATCATGTACTCAAACAAAGAACCAACACCCTGATCTGGGATTTTCACCAACCCGAAAAAGCACTCGAATTGCTTCAGGGGATAGATTTTTCTGAGCAGGATTATCAAAAAGATCGCCAGGCCCGGTCTTTATACTTCAGGAAGGTGGATGTGCTCTGTCGTTTGGGCTGGCATAAGGAGGCCATTGACCTGCTGACTCATATTCCGTTTGAACCCGATAAACCCGGAAATATCAGGCAACAAATCTATTTTCTTGCTTATATGAAAGCTTATCAGGAACTGGAAGAAATCCTTGATTTTTATGAAAAAAGACCTGTTTCTCCAGATTATCCGACTCATTATCTAAAGTGGTTCGCGATTTTGGGAATGCAAAATAC
>JAGQVA010000121.1 GCA_020438265.1 Bacteroidota bacterium | reverse complement strand
GTAAACAATAGAACGAGTGGAATGTGCCATTTGTGGCTCTGCCACCATAGGACTTTGTGTTTCAAATAACATAAAACCTAAAACTTTGTTTTTTTTGTCAACTTTTACAAGGTTGTAATACAAAAGAATACAAAGTTGATTATATCAATTCTTATGTGTTCCTTATGCCTTTTTGGCTCATAAAAATGGAGGCTTAGAATATTCCGAATATTTTATGTTTCCTCTCTTATCACTCTATTATCCTACCTGGAGCAAAACTATTTTTGACCTGAAATTTTTTGGTAAAATCACATAATGATTTTATCTTAAAATTTTATACCCAAAATTATCCTTTGTCATATTATTTAAAGCACAATGCAAATTCGTGTAACCTTTGAGCTACTACGTCCAGGGCAATTGCTACCTTTTTCGTATCAATACCCTTTAAGTTCGTGGATTTACCGCCTGATTGGCCGGTCCAATTCTGCATTCAGTGATTTTTTGCATAATGAAGGTTATGGAGAAGAAGGTAAACGGTTTAAGCTTTTTACCTTTTCGCGGTTAAAAATTCAAGACTTTCAAAAGCAAGGCGACCGAATGAAAATTTTCAGTCCTCACATTTCTTTTGTGATTTCTTTTCTTGCGCCTCAGGCTGCTGAAGAGGCCATAATGGGAATGTTTCATCAGGAGGAGGAAAAAATTGGGGATCAAATCAGCCAGATTCAGGTGCGGGTAAAAACGGTGCAGATGCTCAGAGAACCTGAATTCTCACTTGGTCCGATAACCATAAGTGCAACCTCCCCCATTATGGTTAGCAGGCCTGATCCAGGGAAAGATGGTAAAACAGGCCATAAATACCTTTCTCCTCTTGACCATGATTATGAGACTTATTTTTTCAATAATTTGTTGAATAAACACCAGGAAGCTGTAGCCCATAATCTGGCCCGACCCATAGAGGAAAATCCTCATCTCCGCTTTCGCCTGCTCAGTCAATCGCCCCGAAAAAACCTGATAATAATCCGGGCGAATACCCCGGAGCAAACCAAAATCGTGGGGTACCTCTTCGACTTTGAGCTGGAAGCCCCGGCTGAACTGGTGCGGGTAGGATTGTTGGCGGGATTTGGAGGGAAGAATGCGCTGGGGTTTGGGGCTGGTCGGGTGGTGAATGAAAAATAAAATATAAGGGGTGGGGAAATAGCTGCCCCAGGTATGTCATTTTCTTTGGATTGAAGCAATATAAAAATATGGGAAAAGAAACGGAATATGGAACCAAATTACGCCTGCTCAGGGTGATGATGGCGATTTTGGAACGACCAAATGGTTATACAAAAAGGGAATTAGCAGAGAGGTATAATACCAGTCTTGATACGATAAAAAAAGATATTGAAGCATTAAGAAATGCTGGGTTTGATGTAGTACACGATTCTAAATATCGATATCACTTTGAAAAAAACGATCCACATAGAAAGCTAAAGGAATTACTTCACTTTACCGAAGAAGATCAATTGCTCCTGGAAGAAGCAATCGACAGATTTATGCCAAAATTTAAAAGAGCGGAACAGTTGAAGCAAAAGCTAAGATCCCTGTATGACTATAAGAAATTAGGAATTTCCTATCTGCGCAAAACTTATCTTGACAAAATAGACTCCATAGATAAAGCTAAAGATGAGAAAAAGCGTATTTGGCTCATTGGCTATCATTCATCCAACAGTGGTTCTGTGAGTGATCGGCTGGTCGAACCTTTTCACTCGGACCCATCTGCGGATATGCTTCACGCTTATGAGATTAGAAAGAAGAATTCATTGAATTCGGATGAAGTTGAGTCAAGAAAATTGACTCATTACAGAATATCCCGCCTTAAAAAAGTGGAGCTGACTGAAGAGCCCTGGGAATATGAAACTCATCATGTTGTCTATGCTACTGACCCATTTCGAATTGTAGAAAACAAACAAGTATTGGTCCATCTTAAAATCAGGGTAGGAGCTTATAATGAACTCATCGAACGATTCCCTTTGGCAAAAAGATGCATTGATGATCTGGGAGATGGAACATACGATTTTTATGGAATGGTCAACCACAAATTCTACGGACTAACCAATTTTATTTTAGGCAATTATCACTCAAAAATTGAAATCATAGAGCCCGAATCGCTGGTTATTCATCTTCGGGAAACAGTAAAAAACATGGGCTTTTGGGAAGAAAAATAAAAAATATAGAGGCATGGGGTAATCATTACCCCACCTTACGTTTGACCTTAGCAAAAAGAATCACGCAAGTATCAAAATCATGAGAATTCATCTTCAAACCACCCCCAATATCAAAGTTGTTCCATTCAACTATCAGGAAAAGCTGGTGAGTGTCTTTCACCACTGGTTGGGCCCCAATGACATTCATGATGAGTTGTCCTTATACTCACTTTCCTGGTTTTCGCATGGAAATCGGGTCAAAGACGGACTGAATTTCCACCGTGGCGCGCGATTTTTCATCAGCGCGCCAGATATGGACCTTATCAAAAGAATGATTGATGGCATCCAGAAAGATCCGGAAATTGCCTGGGGTATGCGCGTTGCCGAAATGATGTTAGAACCCCCACCCGATTTTGGTGGTCGAAAAATCTTTTTTGTGCAGAGTCCTGTGCTGGTGAAACGCACTGTCGATCATGAGATCGAGTATTATTATCCCAAAGATCCGGAAAGCGACACCTATATGACCGAAACCCTGCGGCACAAGCTGCAAAAGGCGGGAAAAGGGAATCTGGAGGTTGCGGTGAAATTTGACCGTGGGTATCGCTCTCAGCATATCAAACTGGTGCGGTATAAGGGAATTGATAAAAAAGGGACATTGTGCCCGGTGATTGTGGAAGGAGATCCGGAGGCGGTAAAGTTTGCCTGGGAAGTGGGAGTTGGGAATGGGACGGGGATTGGATTTGGGGCTTTAAAGTAAAAAATGATTATGAAGTATTATGTAGTAAAATATTCGGGACCATTTGGGTTTATAAAACCCTGGACTGCAGTTAGGGATGGAGAGACATTTAGTCAGCAGTTTTTGACCCCTTCGATCGTGGAGGGAATAGAGAAAAAGTTGTTTCCTGAGCTACTGGATATCAGAGGTATTCAAAAAATCAAGCGACATAGATTGAATTATTTAGGAATCGATGTTCAACAAGAAAGAACATGGTCAAAAGGAGGCTTTAAAGCGAGTCGTGATAAAGGAAAATGGAAAACTAATCTTGCCATCATTAATCGAGGAATTATGCTCGATCCGCATTTGTATTTGGTTTTTTTAGACAAAAAGGATGCTGAAAAAGCAATTCAAGAACACGTCTGCCTTTGCAGAAATGAAGATGTGATGCTACCCAGCGAAATCTTAGAACTTTCAGAAACAGATTTTGATGAAATTGATGGTTTTGAATTGCTTTTTGACGGGGATAAAAATTCGATGTTCAAAGTTGGACATAATCGGTTTGATGATGTTGCTGAAATGTTAGGACAATTGAAAATATATGGGAATCCTATTCGACAGTCTTTAAGCTGAAAAAATGAAACTGTTAAATGAAATATTAGCAAAAAGTATAGACAGAGGTGGAACAACCCTTCTTGAGCATACTCAGCATGTTGCCTGGGCAATTGAAGTATTTGCAGAAAAATATCAATTTGATTTCGACAAAACCTTGGCAATCAAAGCGGCTGCTCTCCATGATTTGGGAAAGGCTCATGTACATTTTCAGCATAAGATCAATAGTAATGAAGATTATAAATCCTTAATGGAAAAGGAGGAATGGAATTATACGCATCGTCATGAATTGTCTTCGTTAGGTTTTTTGCCTGTTTTCCCTAAAAATGAATGGAACTCAATTATTGATATGGTCGTCGCACATCACAAAGCAATTGAAAATGATAAGCGACTGAAAGGAATTATTGATTTAGAGGAAAATGAAAGATTTTGGAAGAGAAACCATTTAAAGGATTGGGATAACTGGTCGCCTTATGGGTTAGAAATTTTGAAAACTTTTGGCTTAGAAATCAAATCTATTTCAAAAACAGAAGCAGAAGAAGCTTTAGAATATGTGTTAGAATATTGCGAAAGTAAAAAATGGGGTTGGTCACCTTTAAGAGGTTTATTAATGTCAGCAGATCATTTTGCTTCGGCTTTTATTGATGATACAAAAACCAATTTAAAAGACCTTTTTGCCATACCAGATTTGAGCTTTTACAAAAATCCTGATCGGGGGAGCAATTTATATCCGCTTTCACAAATTGATACGGAAGATCAAAGACCGCATACCATTGTGGTTGCACCAACAGGAGCTGGAAAAACAGATTTTTTATTAAAGCGATGTAAAGGGCGAATTTTTTACACTTTGCCATTTCAGGCTTCCATTAATGCCATGTATGAGCGCATTAAAGGAGATATTAAAAATGAAAACCCGAATGTAGATGCTAAAGTTCGGGTCTTGCATTCTACTTCTGCCCTCTTGATGAAAGGAAATAAAGAGGCGGAAAGTCTGCAACACTTTGGCGGGGCATCTATCAAAGTTTTGACACCACATCAATTAGCTGCCATTGTTTTTGGAACAGCCGGTTACGAAAGCACAATGCTTGATTTGCAAGGTACAGACGTGATTTTAGATGAAATTCACACCTATTCTGATGTTGGTCGGTCAATGGTATTAGAAATTGTGCGGACACTTTTACGTTTAGATTGTCGCATTCATATTGGTACTGCTACTATGCCTTCACTTTTATATAATGAGGTTTTAAAATTATTAAAAGAAAGAGGCGACGTCTACGAAGTAAAATTGGCCGATGAAATCTTAGATGGATTTGATAGGCACATTGTCCACAAAATGGAAGATGAAACCCAAATGGATGAAGTGCTGAAAACGGCTTTTGAGCAAAAAGAAAAGGTCCTGGTTATTTTTAATACGGTCAAAAAAGCACAAGAGGAATTTAAACGATTGACTGGATTGTTCCCTAATGTGCCTGCAATGCTCATTCATAGCCGATTTAGGAGAGGAGACAGGATAGCTTTAGAAACTCGTTTAAAATCAGAATTTAATGGCGATGGTTCTGGAAAATATGGAAATGGATTAATGCCTTGTTTCGTGGTATCTACACAAGTCGTAGAGGTGAGCCTGGACATTAGCTTTGATAGAATGATTACACAAGTCGCACCTTTAGATGCTTTAATTCAACGATTTGGGCGTGTCAATAGGAAACGAACAAAAGACACCATTGGGAAATACAAACCTGTTCATGTTATTCAATTGAAAGGAAATGCTTTGCCTTATAAAGAAGAAACCTTAAAGGCAAGTTTTGACCAATTACCTAATGGCGAAGTTTTAAAAGAACGAAGCTTACAAGCCAAAATTGATGTTGTTTATCCAACTTTAGACACGAAAGAAATTGATGTGCATTTGATTTATCATAATGGGCAATACCGGATTAAAGAACTTTGTAATAAACCTAATGCGGTCCTTGTTGATGCGCTCGAAATTGAAAGTGCGACCTGTATTTTAGAATGTGATAGGGAAAAGTATTTGATGGCTCGTTGGAATGAACGTGTGCCAATGGAAATTCCTGTCAATTTCAAAACGATTTCAAGATATAAAAACCAATACGAACAATTAGAAAAAGGAGCTTACCCTTTTGTCGTTCCTCAGTCAGAAGCAGATCACTTAAAGTATGGATTGGAATTAGTGGAATCTTCAAATTTCCTGTAATATGTATACAAGTTATATTGGTAAGAAATTTTTAAAAATCTACAGGCAGCAGAATAATCTACCTGATGATTATTCTGCCCGGCAGTTTTTCGATGAGGTGCTGTTTCCTTTGTTTTTTGATGATGATGAGCATTTGATGCATGTTGGGAATTCACCCTTTTTCCAAAAACCAACGAAGGCCTCAGTTGAAGAACATGGTTCAAAGGCAAAAGCTCAATTATTTAACCTCCATGCCAAAATAAAGGAAGGCGTTCCGAGTGGGGCCATTTTCGTTGGTTATGGTGCCGAAAATGTCGAAGCCACTTCATCAGGGCAAATTACCTCAATGGCTTTCGATTTTGAGGATAATGAAATTTATGCTTCCTGGATTGGGCAAGCTTTAGCCGTTGGTGTAAGTGGTGGTTTAGCTATGCAAATTGATGAAGAAAAAACGCTTTGGACACTGTATGATGGTTGGGGAAATTATCGAAAATATTTAACTCAAACACCCAACTTGAAGGATAAGCAAATCGAGACATGGAATGGGCATTGGCTAAACCATGCTTTTGGGAAAAATTACGATGTTGATAATCCTTTAGGAAATTTTGACCCAAAGCCCGAAAACGTATTAGGGAAATTAGCAATACCTACAATTGATTGGATAAAAATAGTTTTTGCTTTGACAAGACAATATCCGAATCAAGAACTAACTGCTTATGCTTATAACCTGTCCCAAACCAATACAACCCTTGGTTTTATTAATATCATTTTACCAAAGGTTAGGACTTTAATCCGCTTAAAAGAACAGCTTTACACGCTTTCAGATGATGGGCAATACGATAAAGATTTTGAGGAAATGTACTCAACATTCTACAATTTCAAAAATGCTTGTAAACTCGGTGTAATTGGATTAAAAACCCTAGAACCAAGCGGTTTAAGAGAGTTTATGCCAAAGGGAACAGCAAAGTATGCGAAAGGGAATGATTATAAATTCACAGATATATCATTCTCACCAAAGAAAAATGAAGATGCGGAAGTCTTTGAAGAGAGAATTCAAAAAGCAAATACCAAACGCAAAAATGAAGTAATAAATTTTCAAATATTTAAAACCTGGATAATAGCTATGTTGAATAACAAAAAAGAGTTAAATGCCTTGGCTGAACAAGTGGCTCAAGCGTTGATTGACTTTGAAGATAAATCTCAAAGTTCTGAAACAGGGCGTGGAAAATCTACCCAAAACCGATTGAGTGAAGATGTAAAATCTTCAAAATCACTTAGAGAATTCATTGAAAAATTAACGGACTTGATGGCAAAATATAAAGAAGGGGCTGAAGTATTCAAAAAGGTAAAAGATATCGTAATCGAATTGCCTTCAGATCTTTTTCCACTTTTCGTTACGCTTATCCGCTTTGAGTATCAATTCAAAAAATCAATTTAACAATCCTTAAAAATTAAAAATATGAAACCATTTATTTATTTAAGAGCATTACGTCATGCTGAGCATACTGTCTTTGGCGTACAAAATGGACAAAAAACATATCGTGAGCCACAATTTGGTCGTCAAATGGCTTATTCAAGTGGACAACAAGTTAAGCGTTCTATCATTGAAGCTCTATCCGATGAATTGAATGTGCCTTTTGCTGCGATTACTTTTAATTGGAAAATTGAAAAGGGAGTAGCAGGAATGCTTGAACCCCATTCGCCTTGCGATCCTTCTTTTCCAGATCAATTATTAGGTGGTTATATGAAGGCTCAAAGCGATCAAATGACAGTAAAAAGAAGAAGTCCAATGTCTATTTCGGCGATGCGTCCTTTACATCCATTATTGGGAGGGTTGGAAAAAGAAACGGAAGCGGTTGTTTTTGACCGTTCTTCAAAACCTGAAAACCATATTGTGAAAGTTTATCAAATTGATGGTAAGAAGAGAACGGAAATTCCACAAGAAGAACTAGAAGATTGGTTGGTTTCCAATGAAAGAAGTTTAGGCCCCAAATATTATAATCCAAGTGGTCAAACTCGTGCTACTGGCCTTTTTGTTTATGATATAGCGATAGATTTAAGAACCCTATTTTGTGTTTCCACCAATAAGCTGGAACCTGAACTATTTCCTGAAATAGAAGAAAAGCTGAAAGAAGTAGGTTGGATAGAAAGCAGAAATGTCTTCGGTAAATGTTTGGTTTTACCTAAAGAACAGCGTGAAAAAATTATTCCAGCATTGGCCCATGCTTTAGTGAATTGGAGAATTACCAGTAATCAGGCCCGGACATTTAGCTTAATGGAAACACTTGCAATTGCAATCAGCGATAATGCCAATCAAATTGCCTATGCGATTCGTGGTGAATTACGCGAAGATATAGATATGCAGGCAGCTATTCCTAAAATTGATGAAACTGCAAAAGCTGATATTTTTATCACGCCATCATGTTCAGGATATGTTCAAGGCGTCATTGGCTCAGCATCTGCGATCGATATGGCGGAACAAAAACTGATCAGCTTAATGACAAATTTTGATTACGAAAACCAAGTATCAGATAATGAATAATGACTTTAGTTGTTTGGGATTTTACGAAGAATAAATCCCAAACTTTTTATTCCCCAAACACAACCCCCAAATCAACCCCAAACCCCGGCAAACTCGCCACTGGCACCTTCTCCGGAGCATAAAAAGGCTGCCTCCGAATCATCTGATAACGTCCCTGATCATCCAACACATAAGCCAGAACTGTGCCTTCATGAGGATGAACGACCCAATATTCTCTTACTCCGGCAAATTGGTAAAGCTCGAATTTATCATTAAGATCTTTCTGGGCTGTGCCTTTGGAAAGAATTTCGATAATCCAGTCAGGAGCACCAGAGCATCCCCGATCATCCAGTTTTGCTGGATCACATACGACGCATATATCGGGTTGAACGATGGTGTCAACTTTATCTGCGGTTTGTTTTTCTGGCGAAAGAGGAAGACGTACGTCAAAAGGAGCATGGAAAACTTCGCAGCGCTTTTCTGCAAGATGATTTCCAACTTGTAGAAATAGATTTCGAGATATTCTCTGGTGATGAAGGCTCGGTGCCGGCGACATCTTAAAAATCTTCCCCCTGATCAGTTCAACCATTTCGTCAAACTGCCAGGTGAGGTAATCGGCATAGGTGTACTTCTTATTTAAATCCAGCTCATTGATATCCGTAATCATGCATCCATGTTTTCAATAAAGATAACAAAACCATCTCAATGTACATAACCGCAACACATATTGCCTATCTCCATCTTTGCCACCGAAAACTCTGGCTGTTTTCCCAGGGATTGCAGATGGAACATGGGAGCGAACTGGTCGCCGAAGGCAAATTCATAGAGGAAACCAGCTATCAGCAACGCGCCGAAAAATGGCAGCAAATCCAGTTGGAAGGAATCAAAATTGATCATTTTGATGCAAAACGTGGTATTGTCAAGGAAGTCAAAAAATCGAGCAAACGCGAATCGGCTCATATTGCACAAGTCAAATATTATCTTTTCGTGCTTGAAAGAAATCACATTAAGGTTTCTCATGGTTTGCTGGAATATCCGCGTTTGAGAGAAACGGAAGAAGTCTGGCTTAACGACGAAGACCGAACACAAATTCCGCTCTGGGAAAAACAGGTAGAGGAGATTATCAGTCAGGAAGTATGTCCCGAACTTGAACCCAAAACCCTCTGTCGGCATTGTGCTTATTACGAATTTTGTTTTACCGATGAATAATGAAAAAAACGTATTATTTATTTAACCCCGGGCGTATGAGTCGTAAGGATCACACGCTGAAGTTTGTACCCGTAGATGCCGAAGGCGTAAGTCAAAAACCCAAATATCTACCGATTACGGGGATTGAGTCGCTTTATATTTTTGGCAGCATTGATGCGAATAGTGCCTTGTTTAATTTCCTTGGAAAACAGCAGATTCCAGTGCATTTTTTTGATTATTACGAACATTATACCGGTTCTTTCCAGCCCAAGGAATACCTCCTGGCCGGAAAAATGCAACTGGAACAAAGTCGTGCTTATATTCAGAAAAAACGGCGTTTGTATCTGGCGCAAAATCTGGTGGATGGAGCCAGTTTTAATATTCTGAGAAATATGCGCTATTATCACAATCGGGGTAAAGAAATGGAGGATTTGATTGGGCAGATTGAAACGTATCGGGAAAGTCTGAAAGAAACCTTTGAAGTAGACGAACTCATGGGATTGGAAGGAAACTGCCGACAGGTCTATTATCAGGCATTTGAGCGGATTATTGATCATTTTCCGATGAACGGAAGGCAAAAACAGCCTCCCTCTAATGAGGTGAATGCGCTGATTTCTTTTGGTAATTCGATGTGTTATGCCTTATGCCTGGACATGATTTACCACACCCAGCTCAATCCGACAATCAGTTTTCTTCACCAGCCGGGTACGCGAAGATATAGTCTGGCTTTGGATCTGGCCGAGATTTTTAAGCCGATTCTGGTAGATCGTACTATTTTTCGGTTGCTCAATCGCAGGGAGCTTCATCCCAAACATTTTGAACGCAAATTC
>JAGQVA010001228.1 GCA_020438265.1 Bacteroidota bacterium | reverse complement strand
TCCCAATCCATCAGAAGGAATTTTCTATCTCTCATTAGAGAGTCAATTAACTCAAAAACTGGAAATTGAAGTGGTTGACCTGACGGGAAGAATATTCTTTCAGAAACAGATACAGGCTTCAGGTTCTTCGATAGTTGAACTTATTGATCTTTCCTTAGCTCCGGCAGGTTTTTATATGATTGGGGTGAAAGGGAAAACAGGTATTTATTATGAGAAGGTGGTGAAAAATTAATGGTTTTCCAAGGCGGAGCCGATGGGCTAAATTGCTTCGGTCTCCGGCTCCATAGGAGCCTAATGTGGGTAGAAAAAGTCGTGCCCTTTAAGTCTTCGCCGATTTTTGCGTCGCACGACGCAAAAATCGGCGAAATAAGACGAGAAGCATTATGTTTCTACCCACGTTTTGGCCCCTAACGGGGCTCCAAACCTTCGTTTTCGCCCATCGGCTTCGCCTATTGGCATGAATCATGTTGAATTAATATTACCCTTCTCCCTCAAATATCTTCGCATCCGGGTGCAAATGATTTGGCACAATGGGTCGATTCAACCAATGGCTCTGCGAATTTAAAACTGTAGTCAGGAAATCTGCCCTGACATATTTATAACGCGCTTTCACCTCACCCTCTTCTTCCACCTTGATATACAATCCTTCCATCAATCGGGAAGGATCGGTTTCAAATAAGACTTGTTCTGATCGAAGATTCCGGTTTTCTGCCGCCTGCCTGAGGTTTTCCAGATGCTGATCTGAAATAAAGAATGAATTTCCCAAACAGTTTAACAGCTCCTCATAATGATGCATTGGACCTTCAGATAACACTTTTACAGGATGAATAAAGGGACAATTTTCCAGCATTTGTTTTCTTCGGGAAGTAGACAAGAATTGTCGGGTTTGGGTATCCAGAATGTCAAATTCCATAAAATAATGAGGCAGAAGATCATAAAAAACGGTATGCTTGGCGTATAACCATTCTCCGTACATAACATATCGGCTGCCCAAAACTTCCCACAATTGCCCGGTATAGGTATAAGCCCATGACTTAAACAAATCATAGTGTTTTTCACGCGCTCCCCCGGTAAGATAATGTCCACGGCTTTGCAATTGTAATTCTCCTGAATCACTAAAACTGATTCCTGAATTTGCTCCATCCATTTTTTCCTCCACAACCAGATATTTTCCTGCAATTTCAGCAAATGGGATGCTATTGAGATCTTCATCTCCGGGTTGTAAACGAGAACCCTGGATATGGTGGGTGCGGGGATATTTGTGGATCTGGATCATAAAAATGGGTTATTTGATGGCAACTGCAATCAGGTGGTTCAATACATGATCAAACTTTACTTTTTCAATTCCCTGACGAGCAAATAGTTCAGCCAGTCTTTTCTGATCAAAAAGGTGAATATGCTCAGGGTTGTCATCTTCTTTGGAAGGAACTGAAATAATGATAAACCTTCGTGCGATCCTGCAAACCTGTTCAATTGCTTTTTCAGTTTCGGGAATATGCTCGAGGGTTTCCAGAAAGGTAATCCCATCAAAAGAACCGTCGGGAAAACCTGCCTCGACAATGCTCAAATGTCTGGCAGATATTTGTTCTATTCCTCCATGATGAACTGCCTGAATATCCTCAACCCGATAATCCAGTAAATCCAGACAGGTAATAGACGTGTAAGGAAATGAATCCAGAAACGGCCATAAAAAAACACCTCTTCCCGTACCAATATCCAGTATCTCTGAAGGTTGAAATCCTTTGAGAATTCCCAAAACTTTGGCGACCCGGGGCAATTCACGCGATATTTTAAAACGATGAAGTTTTAACTCGTTTTCCCTGCCAAGTGAAAA
>JAGQVA010001227.1 GCA_020438265.1 Bacteroidota bacterium | reverse complement strand
CTCAGAAATTACTTTTGCGCCTTTTCCTTTTACAATAACACCATGATTACCAGAGGCGAGGTGTGCTTTCAAACCCGGCTTCGCATTTTTTATATGCAGGTTTCGAATGTAAACAGGGTTTTCTTCCTCATATTCCACACTCAATAATTCCAGTACATCCGCTTCACCCACATAATAAGAAATAATCGCTTTTTTCTCATGATGGTAAATGCCTTTCAGGCGGGTCCAGGATTTAGGCAACGGGCCAAATTGGCGTCCATCCCGCGCAGTAAACCTGGGATCATCAAATTTCCCTGTTTGGGGATTCGCCCAACCAGGTTTGACAGGATTAGAAAAATGGAGTTCTCCAATAGTTCGAGGCGAGATATTATGCTGACCATCCATGAGGATTTCATTCCAGTCAATAAATCCTTCACCCGACCAGCCCCCTGCAACCCGCATCAAATCGTGATCAAAAATCATCCAGGATTTACCTTTGGCGATCCCGCCTTCCCCTTCGTCCAGTCTCACTGCAATTCCTTTATAAGCCCAATTTGCCCAGGAAAAGTCTTCGTCTTTGAGCGGAGCGTTACGTTGGGACATATTTCTCGGAGGAGCGTCTTTTGCGGCTAATTCATACGTATTGATCAAAAAATCGCCATAATCCATATCAAACCAGGGCTGACGAGGTTCAGGCAAAGGGCCTTTTTCTGTTCCCTGGGGTAAGGAAGCCAGATAAACCTCATCGACTTCAAAAAGCTGCTTCGGATTATGCTCTTCCAGGAATTCTCGCCGGATAAAGGTGATGACTTCATATTTTTCCTGCGGCGTCAATTGCACCTGCGGGGGCATAAGTCCATAACCGCGTGTGATAGTCTGATACATGGAGTAAGGATCATTTCCCAGTTTGAAGGTGTCCTCCCAGAATTTCAAAGCAGTTGGCAGAGAGCCTTCGTGTTCCTGATTGCCATGACAGGTAAAACAAACAGCGTTATAGGTTTTCATACCTCTAAAGGCAGCTTCTTCATCAGCTTGTTGGATAAAGGAAACGTGGTCAATATTGGCCTCATAAGCTGGGAGCTGGTCGGGAGAGGTAAGGTAGCCCTGAGCGGCTTCGGGAGATGTTGAAGATTGACAGGCCAGCCCGATTATGGAAAAGGTTATAATTGAGTAGTGGAGTAGTTTTTTCATTATAAAAATCATTCGTTTGGACCGGAAGTATTCTGACTGTGGATCGGGCTTTGGCAAGCCCGATTACGGTAGCTTTCCGGTTTCTACCTCGCCCATATTATTTGCCTTAATGTACTCATTTGTCTCCACATTCAGACAAGTCAGCCATTTCCCTCCATAGGCGTATGTATCAATACAAATCGTATGTCCAAAATTGGCGATTTTGCCTTTTTTTCTCGAAGTATGGCCACAGATTACTTTGTTACGCGGGTTATAGGGTTTGGGAGTTTCATATTTTTTCCAGAAAAGGTGGTAATCATTTTGCTCCTCAAGGGCTTTTCCCGCTTCCAATCCCGCGTGGACAAAAATATATGGCTCCTTTTCAAGGTAAGGTTTACAAGACGCCAGAAAATCCCAATGACTCTGATCCACTTTTTCTGCCCAGTCCGGTTCATCGCCAATCTGATAGGAATCCAGGGTTTGCGTCCCACCGATATACAACCATTCAATCAGCCATTCCCGGGACATTTTGGCTTTTTCCATCATGAGGTCGTGGTTTCCTTTGATAAATTCGAAGTGGTAATTCTTACTATTCTCTATTAACCAGTCAATTACGCCTTTGCTATCCGGCCCGCGATCTATATAATCTCCCAGGAAAACAACCAGATCATCTTTTTGGATAGTATTT
>JAGQVA010001226.1 GCA_020438265.1 Bacteroidota bacterium | reverse complement strand
ACTTTAATTTTCCCTTAGACGAGACTTCAGCACTGGATACAGCAAATTATACCATTTCTCCTTATGGATCGATCACAGACGTTGAATGGGGTTCTGATGATATGGACGCTGTGAGAGTTACGATTAAAGATGCGCGGCTGGGAGCGTTGGGTTATCCAATCTCCATTCAGGTTGATGATGTCTGTGCGATTAACCTGGTTTGTATTGGAGAAGAAGGAAATACAGCTACTTTTTCCTCACATAAGAATGACCTTTCAGAGGTATTTGTCTATCCCAATCCGGCGCGACCTCATGAACTATTTGAAGGAGTCAGATTTGCCAATCTTACCAAACAGGCGAAGATCAGAGTAATGACGGTTTCCGGGCGTTTTGTCAAAGAGCTGGAAGAAAATGATGGCGATGGGGGTTTGCAGTGGGATTTGCGGGATGTGGAGAGGAGGAGGGTTAAGCCTGGGGTTTATATTTATCATGTTACGACTGATCAGGAGGGTGTGGAGGATTTTGTGGGGAAGTTTTCGGTAGTGGAATAATCAATTAAACCAATAAGACAATTTCCCCACCAAAGCCCGATTTTTAGCTCCCAACCCATTAGTATAAGAATTATTCGAATACACGATAAACAAATCCGAAACCGGAGCAAACCTCCATTGAAAGCGCACATTGAGGTTAAGGTTATCAATCTGGTTATTATACTGCAAAAACGTGGTGATGAATATTTTATCTGTCATGGTAATATCGAGCCTGGGGCCAATGAGAATCAACTCGGCACTGGTATAAGGGGCTGGCAGATTAATTTGGTTATAAGATGCAACCATCGCAAGGCTGCCAAAAGGCTGTACCCGATAATTCACCTCTCCTCCCACACTCCAGCGAGTACCATTAAAATAGCCGCCATAACGGGTGTTCAGAATAAAATTGAATAATTTACGGCCATCTGAGGCGTAAGAAAGGGAGACTTCTTTCCATGTAAATTCACTCCCTGTAGCCAGACTATCTCCCCCTGTATTGGTAGGATCAAAAGGCGCCTGAAGTTTGACAAATCCATCGGAAACCTGTCCGGATACAGTACTCCGGTCAAGCCCCGTGATTTGATACCCTACATCTATTTGTCGGTCTGTCAGTTCAAGCTGTGGGTTAAAAAATAGCCCCATACTGGCTATCGGGCCGTGATTGGCAATCTTTTTGGAAGCAGGAAAATACTTGTACTGAACCCTGGCATTAGACTGATGAAACCCTCGTCGTCTGACAAACCCTGTTTCCGCCAGATAATCTTTACCAACCCAGGCCTGACTTAAGGAAACAAGCCATTGCTGGGTGCTATACTCCACAGCTCCCGAAGTAGCAAAACTTTCTCCCTCATTTTCCTCGGAGAATGATTGATGATAAAAAACTTTACCCGTCCAACGGTTATTTGCACTGGCCAGATTGAGGTCCATGCCTGCGACACGGTTGAATCTGGGGCCGGAAAAAGTAGTATCCGCCGGATCGGTCGTTAACTGTTTATTGACCATAAAAACCCCGATATTGGAGCGGTTGAATATTTTTCGCTGAATGGCAGCCACACTAAAATTGGTAGCTGGAATATCTTCTTTGGTACCAGTCTGCATATTCATCAATCCGATTCGCCAGTTTTCACCAATTTTTCCGCTAAGCCTTGCCCCTGCTCGCACCGGATTATTCAACCCGATTCTCCTGCTAAAAAATGGCCTGATATTTTCGCTTCCCAGACTGGCAAATAAGTCGCTGTTTTCCAGGAAAAACTGCCTTCTTTCGGGAAAAAACAGTTCAAACCGATCCAGATTCGTCACCTGCCTATCGACTTCTACCTGTGAAAAATC